>NZ_JBFAHW010000022.1:0-120012 GCF_040654355.1 Streptomyces sp. NPDC050704
ACCGAGGCGTAGAACTTGAGCGCCCGGCCACCGGTCGTGGTCTCCGGGGAGCCGAACATCACACCGATCTTCTCGCGCAGCTGGTTGATGAAGATAACCGTCGTCCTCGTCTGGCTGAGCGCGCTGGTGATCTTTCGGAGCGCCTGGCTCATCAGGCGGGCCTGTAGGCCCATGTGGGAGTCGCCCATCTCGCCCTCGATCTCGGCGCGCGGCACCAGGGCCGCGACGGAGTCGATCACGATCAAGTCGATCGCGCCGGAGCGGATCAGGGTGTCGGCGATCTCCAGAGCCTGTTCGCCGTTGTCCGGCTGGGACAGGATGAGGTTGTCGGTGTCGACGCCGAGCTTCTTGGCGTACTCCGGGTCCAGAGCGTGCTCGGCGTCGATGAACGCCACCGAGCCGCCGGCCTTCTGTGCGTTCGCCACCGCGTGCAACGTCAGCGTCGTCTTGCCGGAGGACTCCGGCCCGTACACCTCCACCACACGGCCGCGGGGCAGACCGCCCACGCCGAGCGCCACGTCCAGCGCGGTCGATCCGGTGGGGATCACCTCGATGGGACCATTGGGCCGCTCGCCGAGGCGCATGACTGCACCCTTGCCAAATTTCCGCTCGATCTGTGCGAGCGCGGTGTCCAGCGCCTTTTCGTGGTCGGTCCCTGCCATGAGCTTTCACCCGGTCCGATTGTGTGGCACGCCGCACGTCGGAGAACGTGAGCGTCTACTGCCGACAACGGACGTCTCGGAGATCCCAGTAAACGAACATCCGATCGATTTGCGTGTCCAGTGAAAGGTACCAAACCGAGGGGGAGCGGGACGGGTCGCGCACCGAACCGCTCCGGAGGCAGATTGCGCCGCCGCCCGCTTCCCCGCGCTGAAACGCGGCTCCGTCGAATGTCGTCACGGCTTCCGAGGATGCCCTCCACCGGCTTCGCGACATATGAGACCTCACTGCGGCTGGCCTTGCTGCTGGCATGAGGTGTTCTCAGGTGGCCGTGCCGACCGCGAAGTCGCAGTCAGGCGGTCCTGCTGTCTCTCGGTAACCGACTCGAGTCACGTCGCTGCGTCTCGTTGACCTGTACCCGATGACGCATCATGTGGAGCGCGTTGCCACGCTGGGGTTTGCAGTGAAGACGACCTGACCTGTGATGTCCTTCGGCGTCTCTTGGTCCGCGACCGGTTCGCGAGATGCTCCCCGGGATGTCCGAAGGTAGCGCGAGAAGCTCCATTGAATGCAGACGGTAGGCCCCGTTCGGGTTGCCTGGAGCGCAACGACGTCTCCAGGCAACCGACTTCAGGCTCTAGAAGAACCCAAGTTTCTTCGGGCTGTATGAAACAAGAAGGTTCTTCGTCTGTCGGTGGTACATGGACCATGACCCCACTGACCTGCAAAAATGTGGGGAATCCCTTGCTGTGAAGCCTAGTTGTTCCGCACCTGGTCCGGATCTTGGAATTCGATGCCCGCGGGACTCTGTGCTGGTACTGCCTGGCACGGGTAGGCGAGGGCGTCTCTTGCTGCCCAGGCGGTCCAGGCGCATCAGCGCTGTTGGTGAGTCACATGTGAGAGCGAGGCCCGCTGCAGGTCTGCTCCGATGGGGTTCTGCATGCGCCGGCGGCGACGACGCCTGGGCCGATTGACCCCCGTCGAGTACGAGACCATCATGACCCCACCCGCAGCTCTGGCTGCATAAACCCCGCTGTCACCCGATCGTGCAGTAGTCCCAATCGAATCAGGTGCTCGACGCGGTCAAGAGGAAGGGCGGGAAGTACGGCGACCTGGCGCGGCCGTTCATCGTGGCGGTTGGCCGTGCGGCCGTGTTTCCCGAAGACGAGGAGACCGAGACCGCGCTGTACGGGACCTCGGC
The DNA here is from genome assembly GCF_040654355.1 of Streptomyces sp. NPDC050704. NCBI lineage: Bacteria > Bacillati > Actinomycetota > Actinomycetes > Kitasatosporales > Streptomycetaceae > Streptomyces > Streptomyces sp. NPDC050704. The sequence continues at coordinate 1,862 of NZ_JBFAHW010000022.1, forward strand.
CGAGTACGCCCACGCTGGCGCACCCCTGACCGGCCGCACTTCGATCGGAACTTGGAGCGAAGCTCGGATCTGTGGCACCGCGCCATGGGTGGTGACCTATCCGGCTGTCAGCAGCCCGACGGCAACTCCCGCTGCGGCCAGTCCCGCAGTCTGCGGAAGGGTGAACCGCTCCCTCAGGAGGGTGATGCCCAGCAGGACCGGGAGCATCGGGGTAGAGGGAGGAGAGGACCACGGTGATGGCGACGAGCTGCTGCTGAACCGCGAACAGGTACAGGACGAGTGCACCGGCCGCGATCATCCCAGTGAACGTCGCGCCGATCGGTGCCGCACCGGCATCCGTATCGGCGCACGATACGACAGCGCTATGGGGAGGACGACGGCGATGGCCGCGAGTCGTCCGGCAGCCACCGGCCAGAGGCCCGTCGCCGTCTGTGCCTGGGCGAGCGCCAGGTACTGGAGACCGACCAGAGCGCGGGCACGGCGATGACGATGCCGAACCAGGAGAGGACCGACGGCCGGTCTCCGAGGACGGCCACACCGACCAGGACCAGCAGGGCCACTCCTCCCACGGCGCTGACGGGTACCGCCATGGTCTTCTGTACCGCGGCCCAGCCCGCGGTACAGAAGACCATGGCGGCACCGGTGCGGACGCCGGACAGCGCACCCCAGGCCAGACCGGCAGCATCCGGTGCCGTGCTCGGCAGGACGAGGACGAGGACGAGGACGAGGGCAACGGCGCGGGCGAGAACCAGGCCGCCGACCTGCCCGACGAGGGCGACGACGGCGAAATGGGCACGGCGGGAGAGCAGCCCGCCCCGCCAGTCGGCCAGGCCGTAGCAGGCCGCTGAGCCCAGTGCGAGAAGGACGCCCATCATCGGTCACCGGGACCCCGCCCCCTCGTCCCGCTCAGCCTGTCCCACCGGCCACACCGCGCCCCGCACGCAGCTTTTCCGGTCGCACAGGCGGCAGATCAGATGCGCGTTTCCGATCTCTTCGTACAGCCCAGTCAGCAGTTTGCTTAGCAGACCGACCAGAGCGATCTGCTCGTCCTCATCGAGCACGGCGACGATTTCGGTCAACGGTGCTCCCCGTGCCGTGAGCAGCTTGCGGGCCGTCCGCTGCCCGGAATTCGTGAGCTTCACCGAAACGGAACGGCCATCTCCGCGGCGCCGTCCGACGAGTCCGCCGCTCTCGAGCGAGTCGACCATCCGCGCCGCCGACTGTGACAGGCCCACTCGACACCCGAGCTCGGTGACGCTCAGCCCCGGTGAGACGGAGAGGGCGAGCAATGCCGCCGCTCCACTGGCGCTGACGCCAGCCGTTCTTGTGGTCTCGGAGAGCGCCACGTCGGTGACGGCGAGCGCCGTGGTACCCAGGAGATTGGCGACACGCATCGTTTCATGCATAACTTGAGATCGCGCAGGGTGTAAGAAGCACAGGTAACAGCGCCGTCGTTAAGGGAGACATGACCCCAAAACCGCAGCCGTAGCCGCTGTGGTTCGCTCCCATGTGTAGCTTGCCGCGAAGGCTTTGCCGTCCCTGCCGAGGCGATGACGCAGCCCTCGATCTTGTATGAGCCGTGACAGTGCCGCAGCGATGCTCTCCGGAACACGCGGTTCAAAGTAGACGGCATTGTCCTGAAGAATCTCGGGAACGGCGCCCGCCTTTGTCGCGGCAACGGCAGTGCCGCAACTCAGCGCTTCCAATGGCGGCAGTCCGAAACCCTCCGAAAGCGAGGGGTAGACGACGAGCTGGGCCGCGCGGTAGAGGTGGGGAAGCAATCGGGAAGGGCAATGTCCTATAAGCCGGACACAATGTTCCAGCTGATATTCATGGATCAGCCTCGACAATTCATCGGAATCTTCGAGAGCGAGAACCAAAGGAAACTTCTCTGTTATGTCGGGACAGAGAGACGCGGCTTCGATCAGACGAGCAACGTTCTTCCGAGGGAACGCGCCTCCGACGTACAGACAGAACGGCTCACGGAGACTGAACGTCTCCTGGATCAGGCGTACGGAAGAAGCACGGTCTGCGGGGACGAAATCCAGGCATGGAGCGATGTGCGTGACGTGAGATTTCCCGAGGATGCCCCAGCGCTCTTCCACATCGGCACGAGTGTCGTGTGAAACGCAGAGGAGAGCCCTGGCATCGGATGCGCACTTTCGTGCCCACCTGGAGTAATAGGAATAATAGGCAGGAGGGCATTGCGCGTTGTGTCCGGTGAAGTGCTCGAACGCAAGATCATGAACGGTCACGACCTTGATGCCCGGCCAATTGATCGGGCCCATGGACAATGGGCCGAAGAATATGTCAGGATCCACCGAATCAACGTGCTCAGGGAGGACTCGCTGTTCCCAGTATTCCCGGCGCGCAAAGCGCTCAGACGGTGCGTCCGCTGGTACGGGAACTGTCGTGAAGCGAAACTTTGGTGACTGTTTGGGAAGCACAACCTCGCCGACGGATTCTTCAGGCACAAGCGCTGTTACTCGGACCCCTTCTGTATGTGCAAGCCCATCAATAATCCGCATCGCATAATTACCGACGCCGCCGCCTCGCGGGTGGGCAATCGCTGCGTCGATGGCAACATGCATACCAGACCACTCTCCCAGATGTTCAGTCGGATTCAGGGCCGCTCTCTGGTGCCGCCGTCAATGACCGGCGCTTCCGTAATGCCGAGCCTGGCTGCGCCAGAATGAGTAACTGGCAGAAAGGCACAGGAGCCCGACGAGAGGCGACGCCGTGGCAATCCATGGGTGTACAAGCACTTCGTCGGCGCGTCCAAGCAGCTCGGATGCAGGAAAGTATGCGACAAAGGCCAGGGGGACGATGAAAGTCAAGGCAAACTGGGTTGCCAGGGGGAAGGCATTCATCGGATAGCCGCCGAAGTTATTGAAGACACTGTCGATGAGCAAGCGAAATGATCGGGTGGACAACAGTTTGAAGCAGAGAGCCGCGCCGGCCAGTTGCAACGAAAGCTCCACCAGGGCGCCTCCGACAATCGCCAAGACGAGATAGCCGACGGTGGCAGCTGTCCAGTCCCGATTTACCAGGCCGGCCGAAACTGCAAGGAGGCCGACTCCGGCGAGTAGATCGCCGGCAACTTGCGGGTTGATCTGCCGAGTCGTCAACTGAACCAGCAAGCCTGCTGGACGGACCAAATAGCGATCGAATTCTGCCTCCCGTATGACCTCATCGAGTCGATTCAATTGGTTGAAGGGAATGGTCCACAGAGCATGTGCTGTGAGTCTCATTCCATACAAAAACGAAATCTCAGTCAGACTCCAGCCGCCAATTTCTCCGAACCGCTCCACGACGGCCCACACAAAAACAAGACCGACGCACTGATAGGCGATGCCTCCGACAATCATAAAGAGCAGATTGGCTCGATATTGAAGCTGTGATCTCCATGCTGCGGCCAGGAGCAGGAAGTAGCGCCGTACGAGGCCAGGACGCGCGTACACACGCTCGTTCCGTTCGGTGGGAATCTCTGTCATGGCGACTTACGCACCTACCCGCCTTGGACGACGACTCGACGCCATGCCCTTGTCCAGACAGTGCGTAGGATTACGCACAGCACGATCAGCCAGGCAAGTTGCCTGCCCACGGCAGTACACAGATCGAGGATTCCCTGTAGTTGACCCACGTAGATCGCAAGCGGTGTGTACGTAGTGCCTTGAAATGGCAGCCACAAAGCCAGAGACTGCAGCCATTCCGGCATGAACCACAAGGGAATCAATGCTCCGGACATGAGTTGGCCCACCATTCGATAGACCATGAAGATCCCACTCACCTCCAGGGTCCAGAACGCCAGCATTCCGACCATGGTTGCGAGAAGCACGGTGACGATATAGCCGAGTACTGAACTGAACATCCAAAGGATGGCGCTCGCGGCCGATGGTGGCTGTTGCGCTCCGCCGATGAGTACAGCAAACGGAATCGCCAGCAAGGCGAATGGGAGCATGGCCAGGGTGACGCCCGATTGAGCGCAGATCATCTGAATGGGAAAGCTGAGGGGGCGCACCAGATCAATGGCAACTCGGCCATCGCGGATTCGTTCTGGAATGGCAGAGAAAGTGAAGGGGTTCAGCACCCAATACTGTACGGTTGCCAGTGTCGAGTATGTTGTCTGGGTTGTAAGGGAAACTTGATTCCCGTTGTTCGCAGACACGGAACCATCGGTTGGGAACACAGAAGTCCATACTGCCTTGAGCAGGTAAATCTGTATGAGCAAGCCCACGAGTTGAAGAAGGTAGTCGGTCCGGTACGTGGATACGCTCGCGGCAGATGCCCGCACTATCCCGAGGGAGGCCCTGGCGCTCCGACGAGTGGCATGCGCGGTTTTCATCGAGTGGTAGGGGCGGATGTGGAAGAGTACAGGCGCCGCACTACGCCTTCCAACTCAGGCTCCGTGATCGACATATCTGTTACCGCATTTTGCCTCAATACGGCTCCGATGAGGTCAGGCGCCTGGATTTGATCAGGAAGAAAATGGAGGCAGATCTGGCCAGTGCGGTCTCCCGTGGTGAAGGCCACGCCAGGGATCTCCAGATCGACCCATGAGTGTCCTTCTGCCAACTGGACGACCAGTTGGCGATGCGGCGCGTAGCGTGCCTTGAGCGAGGACACGCTTCCGTCGTACAGGACCCTGCCGCCGTCGATGAGAATTATGCGCGGGCACAGTCGCTCTACATCAGCCAGGTCATGCGTGGTCAGGATTACGGTCGTACCCTCTTCGCGGTTGAGATTGGCGATGAATTCGCGCATGCGTTCCCGCGCAACAACGTCGAGTCCAATAGTTGGCTCGTCAAGAAACAGAATGCGCGGTTGGGGGAGCATAGCTGCGGCAAGATCGCCACGCATCCTCTGTCCGAGCGAGAGCTGTCGAACCGGTGTATCCAAGAACGGCTGGAGATCCAGCAGCTCGGCAAAAGTCTCCATGTTTTTCTTGTACCTCGCCCTGCTCACACCATAGAGCTTGGCTATGAGATCCAAGGAGTCCCGCAGAGGAAGATCCCACCACAGCTGAGTTCGCTGCCCGAAGACGACACCGATGTTGAGAGCGTTTTCTTCGCGATCACGCCACGGAAGCTTTCCTGCTACTTCGACGACACCTCGCGTCGGCTGGAGTATTCCCGTGAGAATCTTGATGGTGGTGGACTTGCCCGCTCCATTCGGGCCAAGGTATCCTACCAGCTCTCCAGAATTGATCTCGAAGTCTACGCCTTGGAGGGCTTGAGAGGTGATCCGCTGCCGCGTGAAGAGCGTTCGTAGCGCACCGAACGCACCGGAGTGCCGCACCGGTCGATGGTATTCCTTGGTGAGCCCTTCAACCTGAATTATCGGCATCTTCGTATCCCGCCCCCTTCGGTGTGGTGCTCGGCGGCGCGGTCCAATGCGAAGTGTTGACGCAGGAACGCAAACGTGCCAGTGGGGCCCGTGTTCTCACCGCCGGACACGACGAAGCCGCGATAGTCCGGCTTGCTGGAGCCGGCGCAAAAGACATGAGAACCCGTGAAGTGGGGATGCAGGAGTTCATTGTCGGGTTCGCCGGGCCCGAAGGAGTCGCCGACAATGGTCGCCTCGGCATCCGTGGCGACGCCCAGGCGTGGCAAGCGGTTGACGAGATGCTGAACGGCACGGGCCTTGGTTGAGGTAGCCGGGAGAATGTCTATCGATTTGGTCCCGGCAGCTCGAACAATGAACCGATCACCATGGACAGCTGCGATGGTTCTCGACAAGTCGACGACAATTTTCTTTCGCTGGGATTCCAGGCCGAGAAGTGTCAGTGTGGTCTGGACTTCCTTCTGCTCGATGCAGACATTTCCCGATACGGCTTGATCTCCCTTGCGGAACAATGTGGGCAGATGGCCCCGCTTTCGTGTGTAGGTAAGTACCAATTGCGTGATGGATTCTCGATAGTGCCCGAAAAGTGGGGCGTTGTCGTAGTGGTATCTCGCTCTTCCCGCGCCGGTGAATTGTAGACAGGACCCCCCGTGGTTGCTGTAGAGCACCATCCCCTGTCGCAGCCTTGGTGCGATTCGGGCACAGATCCGTCGTTCGAGCGAATCCGAAGAGGCTCCCGACACGACGGTGATCAATACGTCGTGGACGCCGAGCAGTTGGGACAGGATGTCCACCTGATCGGACGTCAGAGCACCATGTGTGGGTGTGAGGGTGGCGTCCACGTCGGCTATCAGGAGACTGCGGAATGCCTGACTCATCAGTCGTGAATCTTCCCGGGCCAGGACGTGTTCAGGCGAACGTTCCTTCGTCGTATTGAGTTCATTCCTGACCTGAGAGTGCGTAGGCCTGATACCAGTCCATAGAAAGGTCGTCGTCGACCGTCACCCTGTTCCACAGCGGGGCGCAGTGATCCTGGGCAACCTGTCTGAGTTGCTCAAAACGATTCGTGACAGTGGACTGGATGAACTTGGCACGCTCATCCTCGGATGTGAAATGCTTGATTTCCTGCCAGACGGATCTTCCCGCCACGAAGCCTGAGCATCCCGCTGAGCCGGATATCTGAACGATATTGCGTAACTGGTCGAAGTCGACACCCCCCGACAAGACGGCCCACGGTGCTTCTATCATTGAACTTACCCGACGCACAAGTGATGGCCCGGGATACTCAATTTTGAAGATGTCGGCGGGAACGTCCGCGAGTGTCTCGAGTGCGGCTATCGTTCGTTCATCGCGGCGGTCGAGATCTCCTGGAACCATCGGTTCAAGGAGAAGCAGGATGTCCTGCTCCAGGCATTCGTGAGCCACCTGCTCGGCGAGGCGGCGACCGGCTGCCGCGCTGTCGGCGTCGTCCGGATCCATGTTGACTAAGAGTTTCACCCCGATGGCCCCGGCGTTCTTCGCCTTCTTGGTGGACCAGCCGTCGAGGAGCTCGGACTGTGGATAGCCGTCCTGCATGCTTATGCCTGGCTTTTCAAGACTCAGGATGAGTGCCGCGGACGGCGGAGTGAGATTAATGCCGTAATTTGGGTCGAGCAGCACACCCGTTGTGTGGACGTACAGGGGCGCGAGGAGCTGTTGCTTGAGTTTCCTTATCTGCTGGTAGGCCAGTGCACCGTCGTACATCTTCGCGAACATTCGCCGGTGATCCATTGCGGCGATGGTGAAGATGCCACTCTCGCTCAGCGCGTGGAGGCCGCGGACCTTGCCGGGCGTGGAGGCGAGACTGTACCTGCTGATCGCTCACTCCTTAGAACCGATGACGATCTGTTCGCTCGACGGGTCAGGAAATCATCCCGCGAATCGTTGGGAGGGTGCTGTGTACTCCATCAAGCCGGGGATTGGTCAAGTACGTGGCGAGAACGGTAAATGCGAAGTCCTGCGCGATGCCGGGGTTGATTGTCTCGAGCGTACGGTGAATGTCGTGCCAGTCTCCGCGCCATTCTCCTCGCTCAAAAGATTCAACCGCTGCCGTGACTGCCGCTTCGATCGTTTTGTGCGTGCCGTTTTGTTTGCACAGCTCGGTGAGGCGCTGCGCTGCTGCCTCGAGTGTAAGTTCGCTGTGGTCTTGACCGGTGTGCGAATTTATGGCCGCGGCAGTGGATAGGACGTGCGCTTCCGAGGCTTCTGGGAGATTGTCGTTGAGGATTTCTCTTCGCTTGTCCTCGCCGAACAGTACGCCTAATTCTCGGATGAGATCTGCCGGTTCGTCGGGGGAGTGAACAAAATTGAGATATGCATTGTAATTTCCCAGTGTTGCCCGAAGCTGCCACGGTGCTCTCTCACCCGGCTCCGAAGGGCCCTTTTGTTCGGCGAGCTTCTGCGTTGCCGTCATATTCCTTGGAGTGGTGGAGCGGAGTAGAAGGAAGAGGCAATCTGAGGTGCCGAACAGCATGTCGACCACCTGCTTGTGCTGGCGAGTCACTGCATTCCACTGGTATCGCCACAGTCCGCGGAGTACATGGCGTGATGCTCGGACGGTTTCGAAATGGACGACTTGCCAGTCGTGTGCATGCAGCCAACGAAGTATCTGGGGAACCTTGCCCAGTCGCAGCGCTTCAGGCTTCACGAGGAGTGTCGAGTGGCGTGTGCAGTAACTGCGAGTTGCCCGGCCCGGCATGCTGAGTGCGTCTTGCCAGGTCTCGACGAAGTACGTATCGTCTGCGAATGCTCGCCGCTTTTGGTCGATTTGCGTGAGCCAGTGCGGTATCGAGGAGTAATTCGCGTATGTTTCCATGCACGTCCCGTTCTGGTGGCTCAGTGTCAACTGGGCCTTTCGTGCGCGACCTTAGTAGATCTTCCCAGAGGGGCGCTAGCCTCGATCATTCATGAGGGTCCGTCAGCTTGCTGACGGACCCTTTGTGGTGAGTGTCGGTGGGGGTTTTCGGAGTTTGAGCAGGTTGAGAGCCCGGCTGTCGCGTCGGGTGTGCGCCGGGTGCCACGGCTCCGGTCGGCTCGTGCTGCTCGCAGGGATGGGAAGGTGCTGGTCAGCCGGGGTTCGGGAGGGCGTGGAGCCGGTCCAGAGCGTCGGTGATCACGTTGGTCCAGGGCCAGTGCCCGGCGAGGCGGAGGTAGCGGCGGCGCCCGGTGGTGACGAGCTGGGCGGCGGTGGAGAACAGCCGAAGCCGCAGGCGGCGGGGCTCCCAGAGCCGGGCGGTGCCGGTGAGGGCGAGCAGGGGCATCCAGGCGAGCAGGTCGAGGGCGATCTGGACGATCTCCAGCCAGATCTGGTTCTGTGCGGTGTCGTGGAGGGGCAGGTTGCGCAGGCCGGTGGCGCGGGCGGCGCGGATGCGGTCCTCGGCCCGGGCCCGCTGGCGGTGGCGCAGTTCGAGGGCGGCGATCGCCTCGCCGGGGGTGTTGGTGGCGAAGCAGGTCAGCCGCATGCCGTCGGCGTCGGTGAAGCGCAACTGAGCACCGGGGTGCGGCCGTTCCTTGCGCACGATCAGCCGCATCCCCTTCGGCCAGCCCGTCAGGCAATCGCTGCTGGCGTCGAGTTCGGCGACCCAGGTGCCGTCGCGGATGTCGCCGTCGGGTTCGACGGCCGGTGTCCAGGCCGAGGCCGGGACCTTCAGGACGGCCTGGTGGATGGCGTCGGTGATGGTCATGCCGACCGAGTACGACAGCCACCTGCCTCGTTGGGCGAGCCAGGCGACGAACTCGTGGGTGCCGCCGCCGGAGTCGGTGCGGATCAGCGTCTGACGTCCGCGACGGAGCCGTTTGGGCAGCTGGGCCAGGGCCAACCTGGTGGCCTGGATGTGGTCGGCGGCGGTGTTGGAGCCGGCGTTGCCTGGCCGCAGCAGGCCCACGACCGGCTCACCGGACCCGCCCCGGCCGTGGTCGACGAAACCCATCAGCGGGTGGTGTCCGAACGTCTTCTTCCAGGTCGCGGCGGCGTCCTGTTTCTCGGAGTGGGCCAGGACGAGGACGCCGTCGATGTCCACGATCACCTGCCCGTCAGCGTCCGGTGCGGCTTCACCGGCCAACCGCCAGACGTATTCGCGCACTTCAGCACGGGCGGTGCGCAGCGCGGCCAGGACTCGATGTCCGCCCGACGCCAGCTTGCTGATCAGCCGGGAGACCGTGGGGTCGGAGGCCACCGGCCCGAACACGGCCGGCTCGGCCCGCAGTACGGCGACGTCGGCCAGGCAGTCCCCGCCCAGCGCGACGGCGAGCGCGATATCCAGCAGGATCTTGCCCGGATCGTGCACCGCCCGTGGCTTGCGCCATGGCCCGAGCGCCGCCGATATCGCCGCATCCAGACCGGACTTGCGGACCGTCTCGACCAGCAGCACGGCCCCGGCCTGCGAGACGACTCCGCGACCGCCGCCCTCGATACGGACATGCGGGTGGGACCCGATACGCTTCTTCACCTGGAAAGTGCCTCCGGCGGTGGTGGGAACAAGGACCTCAGCAATCCTCATTCTCGCTGGTCAGAGGCACTTTCTGCTTTCTTGATCACCAGCCGGACACCCCGCCTCATGAAAGCGCGAGGCTAGAGCTGCAGACGCGGCGTAGAGCGCGGAACATGGTGGAGCTCCAACTGGTCCGTGGCTGGTCCGGGGATTGCGTGGATTTGAAACGGTTCGCGCCGGAGCGTCTTGGGGTGACTGCGTACAGTGGCTGAGGATCTCGGTTGTCTGGAGGGAAAACCTCCCTCCAGACAACCGACTTGCAGCTCTAGAAGAACCCAAGTTTCTTCGGGCTGTATGAAACAAGAAGGTTCTTGGTCTGCTGGTAGTGCTCCAGCATCATCTTGTGGTTCTCGCGGCCGATGCCGGACTGCTTGTAGCCGCCGAACGCCGCGTGCGCGGGGTACGCGTGGTAGCAGTTCGTCCAGACCCGGCCCGCCTGGATCGAACGACCCGCGCGGTACGCCGTGTTCATGTCCCGCGTCCATACGCCGGCCCCGAGCCCGTACAGCGTGTCGTTGGCGATCTTGATGGCGTCGTCGAAGTCCGTGAACGAGGTGACCGACACGACCGGACCGAAGATCTCCTCCTGGAAGATCCGCATCCGGTTGTCGCCCTGGAAGATCGTCGGCTGGACATAGTACCCGCCCGCCAACTCGCCGTCGTACTCGATACGGTGACCGCCCGTCAGAACCTTCGCGCCCTCCTGCTGGCCGATGTCCAGGTAGGAAAGGATCTTCTCCAGCTGGTCGTTGGAGGCCTGGGCGCCGATCATCGTGTCGGTGTCGAGCGGATGGCCGGGCTTGATCAACTCGGTGCGGGCGACCGCCGCGTCGAGGAACTCGCTGTAGTGGCCCTGCTGGATGAGCGCCCGGGACGGACAGGTGCACACCTCGCCCTGGTTCAGCGCGAACATCGTGAAGCCTTCCAGCGCCTTGTCCCGGAAGTCGTCGTCCTGCGCCCATACGTCGTCGAAGAAGATGTTCGGCGACTTGCCGCCGAGTTCGAGCGTGACCGGCTTGATGTTCTCGGAGGCGTACTGCATGATCAACCGGCCCGTCGTGGTCTCGCCGGTGAAGGCGACCTTCGCCACGCGCGGGCTGGACGCGAGCGGCTTGCCCGCCTCGACCCCGAACCCGTTGACGATGTTGACGAGGCCCGGCGGCAGCAGATCCGCGACCAGGCTCATCCAGTAGTGGATGGACGCCGGGGTCTGCTCGGCGGGCTTGATGACGACCGCGTTGCCCGCCGCGAGCGCCGGGGCCAGCTTCCACACCGCCATCAGGATCGGGAAGTTCCACGGGATGATCTGCGCCACGACACCCAGCGGCTCGTGGAAGTGGTACGCCACCGTGTCGTCGTCGAGCTCGCCGAGCGAACCCTCCTGAGCGCGGATCGCCCCCGCGAAGTAGCGGAAGTGGTCGATGGCGAGGGGGATGTCGGCGGCCAGCGTCTCGCGGACCGGCTTGCCGTTCTCCCAGCTCTCCGCGACCGCGAGCTTCTCCAGGTTCGCCTCCATCCGGTCGGCGATCTTGAGAAGGACGTCGGCGCGCGCGGTCACCGAGGTACGGCCCCAGGCGGGTGCGGCCGCGTGCGCCGCGTCCAGTGCGCGCTCCACGTCCTCCGCCGTGCCCCGCGCGATCTCCGCGAACGTCTGCCCGTTCACGGGACTCGGGTTCTCGAAGTACTGCCCGCGGGCCGGCGGCACGTACTCGCCGCCGATGAAGTGGTCGTAACGCGCCTGGTAGGAGACGATCGCGCCGTCGGTACCGGGCGCTGCGTAACGGGTCATGTGCTGCCTCCCAGAAAAGACCGCCCGCCGTTGGACGGCTCTCGGCGCGAGAGTAGGAGCGGGGAGGTTGCAGATACGTTGCGCGGGGTGGGGCGGAGCGGGGGAGGGCGGGGAGAACCGGGTCGGATCGGTCAGGACGCATTCGGAGCGGGATCTGGGCTGGTGGGGCTTACGTCTGGGGTGTGCGGGGTTGGACGCAGGCTGTGCGCGGTATTGCCTGTTGCCCTCGGCACGCTGCCGTGGTTGTGGGTGCTGCGCGGTGGCTGTGACCCGTAGCCGCTGTCGCGACCCGTCGCCGTCAGCGTGATGTCCACCCGGGGGCCGCCGACTGCTCGGCCTCCAGCTCCTCCAGGCGTGCCCGTACCGGGGCCGTGGGCCGTATCGCGGCGAGTGCCCGCCATACGTCGAGGTCGTCCTCGCCCCACGGCGCGTGGGCCCAGTCGGCCAGCAGGTCCGGGTCGTGGCCGGAGACGAGCGCGGCGCGGAGCCCGTCGGCGAGCCGGCGGCGCAGCCGTGCCACCGCCGGGGCCTGCGAACCGGGCAGCAACGGACCGGCATACGCCGCCACGGCCGCCGTGACCGCGCCGACGCCCAGCTTGCGCTCCACGACCGAGACGTCGGACTCGACCGGCACCGCGAGCCGGTAGGGCCGCGAACCGAGCACTCCCGGCCCGAGGAGGCGGCGCAGGCGGGCCAGCTCCGCGCGCAACGTCACCGGCGTCACCGACTCGTCCTCGTACAGCGCACACGACAACTCGTCGCCGGACAGCCCTTCCGGATGCCGGGACAGCAGCACCAGGATCTCGCTGTGCCTGCGGCTGAGGCGCAGCTTGCGGCCGCCTGCCACGAGCAGCGCCTCGTCCCGTCCCAGGGCGGTCAGTTCGAGGGCGTCCGTGGTGGCCGGGGCCGGGGTGAGCAGGGCCAGGTGGGACTCGGCGGCGCGTGCGACGGCCTGCACGAAACCCAGGCTGTGCGGATGCGCCAGACCATCGCCGCCGGTGATGTCGACCGCGCCCAGCAGCCGCCCGGTGCGCGGATCGTGCACGGGTGCCGCCGCGCACGTCCACGGCTGGACGCGCCGTATGAAGTGCTCCGCCGCGAACACCTGCACCGGCCGGTCGAGCGCCACCGCCGTGCCCGGAGCATTGGTACCCACCGCCGACTCCGCCCATCGCGCGCCCGGCACGAAGTTCATCCCGTCCGCCTTCCGGCGGGTCCCGGGATGGCCCTCGACCCACAGAAGTCTGCCCTGCGCGTCGCACACGGCGAGGAGATGCTCGCCGTCCGCCGCGAACGTCCCCATCAGCTCGCGGAACAGCGGCATCACTCGGGCCAACGGATGCTCCGCCCGGTAGGACCCCAGGTCTCCGTCGGTGAGCTCCACCCGAGCGGTGCCGTCGGGTCCGACCCCGGCCCGTGCCGAACGCCGCCACGAGTCGGCCACCACGGAACGCACCGGACGCGGCACCGTGCCCGCCTCCGTGAACGTCTCGTGGGCGCGGCGCAGCGCCCGCACCCGCTCGTCGGGGTCGGTCCCCGTTTCCAGGGCCACCCATGGATCGGTCAACTCGGCCTCCCGGGAAGGCGATGCGGCTGGGGACATCGTCACTCCCGTGGCGGGCGCGGACAAGCATCGTGACCACGCCCGGTACGGCCCGCCTCGCGCGTGGCGCTGCCCGACCCTCCGACCGCCTGCGGCTCAGGCGGAGTTGACCAGTCTCATGTAGCGCGTCCAATCCCAGTTCGGTCCCGGATCGGTGTGGTCGCTGTTCGGTACCTCGTAGTGCGCGAGGATGTGCGAGCGGTCCTTGGGGATCCGGTACTTGGCACAGATCGCCGCGGTGAGCTTCGCCGACTCCTCGTACATGGCGTTGGTGAAGTACGCGGGCTTGTCCACCCAGCCCTCGTGCTCGATGCCGATGCTGCGTGTGTTGTAGTCCCAGTTGCCCGCGTGCCAGGCGACGTGGCGCTCGCGCACCATCTGTGTGACGTACCCGTCGGCCGACCGGACGACGTAGTGCGCGGACACCTTCTTCTTGGGGTTCTGGAAGATGGTGAGGGTGGTGCGATAGGTCGCCTGCGTCACGTGGATGATCACGAAGTCGACAGGATGGCTCGTCGGGCGGTTGGCTGTCGTGTAGTTGGCCTTGGTCGCCGGGGTCCACTCGGCTCGTGGGTAGTCGACGGCCTGGGGTTTCGCGCCGGCTCGCGTGCTCGGGAGTAAGGCGGTGGACAGCGTGGCGAGTGCCGTGCTTTGAAGCAGGCGCCGCCTGCTGGGCAGGGATGCGGGCAGGAACGGGGGTCGGTCCATCGGGGCGCCTCTCGGTGGGAGCGGTGTCGTGCCGGGGCAGGCGGTAGAGCGAGTTCGTGTGTGCCGGTGCCGGTGTCGGTGAGTCGGGTTCAACGGCCCAGGGTCGCCGCCGCTTCGCGCATCCGTGTGTGCAGCCCGCGGTGTGTCTCGCGCTTGGGCAGCCACTCCTTGCGGAGCTTGGCCACGCAGGTGTAGTTGGTGTCGCAGACGTTGGCGAGCGGCGACTCGACGGTCTGGGTCGCGAACTGGTAGGCATCCAGCTCGCTGAACCCGTAGTCGCGCACCAGCCACCGCACCAGGTCGAGCTGGGATATTCGGAACGCGTCCTCCAAGGGGCGTGCCGAACCGGTCGAGATGATGTGCGTGTCCGACTCGATGCGGGGCCACGGCGTGGCGATCCCCTTGAGCAGTTCGACGATCACCACGGTGTTCATCGCACACTCGACGGCGACCCCGCAGGTCTCGCCCTCGCCCTGCCGTGCGTGCCCGTCGCCGAGGCTCAGCAGCGCGCCTTCGACGTTCACTCCGAGGTAGCAGGTGACCCCGGCCCGCATCTCGGGGGTGTCCATGTTCCCGCCGTGTGCGTCCGGCACCAGGGCCGAGCGCACCTCCAGGTTGGCGGGCGCCACGCCCACGGTGCCGTGCATCGGATCCATCGGCAGTTCGATCCGGATGTCGCTGTCGCGGGCGCTGAACAGCGCGGTGCGGCGCGCGCGGTCGAGCTGCCAGATCCACACGGTCTCCGGCAACGGAGGCTGCAGCGTGGCCGTGGTGTGCGTGGATGTGAGGGCCCCGAACAGCGGGACCGTCGTCGACGCCGCCCAGTCCCGTGCCGGTTCGATCGACACGAAGTGCACCGCGACCGTGTCGCCCGGCTCGGCACCCTCCACGTGGAACGGTCCCGTCTGGGGGTTGAGGAACGGAAACTCGCACACCTCGGACACCAGGTCCTTCTCCGACCGCACCCGCCCGGCGAAACAGTCCTCCGTGTACAGGTCGAGGACCGTGCCCGGCGCGATACGCGCCACCGGCGGCGCGCCGCCGAACGTCCACGCGTACTCGCCGGGTTCGGGCCGCACGGTCAGGATCCGCGGGTCGCTCATGGTTGTACAGCTCCGTTCTGCGCAAGGCTGGGGAAGGAGTCTCGTCGAGGCGAACACGGGCGGTCTCGGCTGTGCGCCCCGAGTGGCGTCGCAACAGCACCGCGATCAGCACGACCACGGTCATCATCCAGGCGCCCACGACCGGACCCGCGTACGACACCGGCAGATGCCTCGCCGGCTGGGGTAACTCTCGCCCGCGACGCGGGACGTACCAGGCGCGGGCAAGGCCCATCGCAGTCTCCCCCGACATGTGAATCCCCCGCTTTCCCCGTGCTCTGACACGCCTCCGTCCGCCCGACGACGGCGTCTCGCGTGAATCACGGTACGGCTCTTGCCGATGGGGGAGGAAGAACATGGCCCGGTCCGTGGACAACACCGGGACTGTGGACAACTCGGTCACTCGTGAGGGGGATTGAGATGCCCGAGACAGACCGGAGCGCGACCGGAGCGCGCGGCCGGGTCCGCAGGGAGGAGAGCCTTGTGGCGGGCCTACGCGGTGAGGCAGGGCGAGTTGGGGCAGGGCGAGCCGAGGCCTACGACGCCCCGCCGCCCACGCCCGCCGGATCGTCCAGCACGGTCCGCACCACCGAGTGCGCCGCGCCCAGCAGCGGTCCCTCGGGGCCCAGCCGGGAGACGGACACCGCGCAGGCCGGGCCCGCGGTCCGCCGCGCCAACTCCCGTTCCAGCGACGGCAGCAACCAGGGCGCGAGCCCCGACAACGCCCCGCCCAGCACGACGGCCTCCGGATCCAGCAGGTTCACGGCACCGGTCAGCGCGATGCCCAGCGCGATTCCGGCGTCGCGCAGGGCCCGCCGCACGTCCTTGTCGCCCTGAGCCGCGCGCTCGGCCAGCAGCCCGACCCGGTCCTCGCCCAGTTCCAGACCGGCCGCACGCAGCACGGCCTCCTCGCCCGCGTACTGCTCCAGGCAGCCGCGCCCGCCGCACGCGCAGGCGGGTCCCTCGGGACGTACCGGCACATGCCCCAACTCGCCGGCGAAGCCCCGCGTCCCCCGCAGCAGCCGTCCGTCCACGACGACCGCCCCGCCGATGCCGATCTCGGCGGAGACGTGCAGGAAGTCGCGCGGCGCCTGTTCGTTGAGCCAGAGTTCGGCGAGCCCGCCGAAGTTCGCCTCGTTGTCGACCGTCAGCGGGAGTTCGCCCGGCAGCAGAGCGCCGAGGTCCGTGTCGTGCCAGTCGAGGTTGGGGGCGCGGACGACGGTCCGGGCGTCGCGCGCCACGAGGCCCGGCACGGCGACGGCGAGGCCCGCGGGCCACAGGCCCTCACTCTCCGCCTCGGCGACGACCCGTCGTATCAGCCCGGTCAATTCCCGCAGCACCGGCTCGGGCGACCGGCCGCGGTTGGTGCCGTGCCGCACCGCCCGGGCCCGCACTTCGCCGCGCAGATCGACCGCGCACACGGCGAGATGGTCGACACCCACTTCCGCCCCGATCCCCGCGGGGCCGCGCCCGCTCAGGGCGAGCGCCGAGCCGGGCCGCCCCACCCGCCCCGGCCGTTCGGGGCCCAGCTCTTCGAGGAGCCCCGAACGGATCAGCTCGTCGACCAGGGTCGAGACGGCAGCCCGGGTCAGCCCGATGTGCGAAGCGACGGCGGCACGGGACAGCGGACCGTCGGCGTTCACGGTGTGCATCACCCGCGACAGGTTGCGGCGACGCATGCCCTGCTGGGTGTCGGGCAGTCGCCGAGCCGGACTGCTGGGATGGCCCTCGTGCAGCGGTGCGGTCATGCCTCCGTCAGTCCTCGTCCGGCCGGCCCACTCAGGGCTGTCCTGGTCAGTGCGTGCCGACGCCTCCGGGAGGGAGGGCCGCAGGTGCCGATCAGTCGTTCAGGGGCGATCCGCCTCCCGCTCCAGCAGCGGAGCCGCGTCGGAGAGTACCCCGGCGATCCGCGCGAGCGCCGCCTCGTCCCGCTCCACGGCCTCCAGCACCGGGCCGCGCGCGGTGTGCCAGCGCCGCGCGACCGCCGCCGGATCCTCGCCGGTCAGTACGCCCGCGGCCTGCGCGGCAGCGCCGAGCGCCACCAGTTCCTTCGCGTCGGGCACCTGAACAGGGCGCCCCGACAGCCGGCGTACGGTCTGCTGCCAGGCCGTTCCCCGCGCGCCCCCGCCGATGAGCAGCAGCGGGGCCGAGCGGTCCGCGTCCTCGTCGAGCACCAGGTCGAGGGCGCCGAGCAGGGAGTGGACCGCACCGTCGTACGCCGCCTGGAGCAGCTGTCCGGGCGTCGTGTCGTGCCGCAGTCCGAGCAGCAGGCCGGAGGCGTGCGGCAGGTCCGGCGTGCGCTCGCCGTCCAGGTAGGGGAGGAGCGTCACACTCGTGCCCGGCTCGACGGCCTCGCGGTCGATGCCCAGCAGCGCGGCGACGCGGTCCACGGCGAGGGTGCAGTTGAGGGTGCAGGCCAGTGGCAGCCAGTCGCCGCGCGCGTCGGCGAAGCCCGCCACGGTCCCGGACGGGTCGGTGGGCCGACGCGTGGAGACCGCGTACACCGTGCCGGATGTTCCGAGACTGAGGACCGGAGTGCCCGGGCGCAGCCCGAGGCCCAGCGCCGCGGCGGCATTGTCACCGGTGCCGGGGGCGACCAGCGTGCCCTTGGAGAAGGGCAGGTCATGGCGGTCGCGGACGGTGCCGGCGACCTCACCGGGCCGCACCACACGCGGCAGCAGGGCGGGGTCGAGCCCCACATGCCGCAGGATCTCTTCGTCGTACGCCTCGGTGCCGGACGCCCACCACCCCGTACCGGAGACATCGCCGCGGTCGGTCGTGCCCTGCCCCGTGAGGCGCTCGGTGAGGTAGTCGTGGGGGAGCCGTACGGCCTTGGTCGCGCGGATCGCCGCCGGCTCGTTCTCGGCCAGCCAGGCCCACTTCGTGACCGTGAAGGAGGGGGCCGGGACGCTTCCGGTGCGCTCGGCCCAGACCTTCGCGCCGCCCAGTTCCTCGGTCAGACGGCGGGCCTGCGGCGCCGACCGCACGTCGTTCCAGAGCAGGGCCGGGCGTACGGGTTCGCCCTGGGCATCCAGTGTGACCAGACCGTGCTGCTGCCCGCCGATCGACACCGCGGCCGCCTCGCGCGCCGCGTCTCCGCACTGGTGCAGCGCCTCGCACAGCGCGTCCCACCACTGCCGCGGATCGCTCTCGCGGCCCGCTCCGGACGAGACGGTGTGCGGCGCCTGGCCGCTCGCCACCACCTCCCCGGTGGCCGCGTCCACGACCAGGGCCTTGGTGGACTGGGTGGACGTGTCCACGCCGACGACGAGCGGACCCTCGGCTGCTGACATCGGACTCTCCCTCTTCCGCGGCTCCGCGGGGTCTGACCTGGTGTTTTAAGGGGTTTGTCCGGGCCGAGACGGCCCGGATGCCACTCCATGTCTCTGCTCGGAGACATCTTGTCTCTTCCCAGAGATGCCTCCGCATACTAATTTGTTAAGCGCCATGACGAAATAGTCGGAGCAAGCAAGGAGCCGCGGCATGAACTACCAGCCCACCCCCGAGGACAGGTTCACCTTCGGCCTGTGGACCGTCGGCTGGCAGGGAAGGGACCCGTTCGGCGACGCCACCCGGGCCGCCCTGGACCCGGTCGAGTCGGTGCAGCGCCTGTCGGAACTCGGCGCCTACGGAGTGACCTTCCACGACGACGACCTGATTCCCTTCGGATCCTCGGACATCGAACGCGAGTCGCACATCAAGCGCTTCCGGCAGGCTCTCGACACGACCGGTATGACCGTGCCGATGGCCACCACGAACCTGTTCACGCACCCCGTGTTCAAGGACGGCGCCTTCACCGCCAACGACCGGGACGTACGGCGCTACGCGCTGCGCAAGACGATCCGCAACATCGACCTGGCGGTGGAACTCGGCGCGCAGATCTACGTGGCCTGGGGCGGCCGCGAGGGCGCCGAGTCCGGTGCCGCCAAGGACGTACGCGTCGCGCTGGACCGCATGAAGGAGGCCTTCGACCTCCTCGGTGAGTACGTGACCACCCAGGGGTACGACCTGCGCTTCGCGATCGAGCCGAAGCCGAACGAGCCCCGCGGCGACATCCTCCTGCCGACGGTCGGGCACGCGCTGGCGTTCATCGAGCGCCTGGAGCGGCCCGAGCTGTACGGCGTCAACCCCGAGGTGGGCCACGAGCAGATGGCCGGGCTGAACTTCCCGCACGGCATCGCGCAGGCCCTATGGGCGGGCAAACTCTTCCACATCGACCTCAACGGCCAGTCCGGCATCAAGTACGACCAGGACCTGCGCTTCGGAGCGGGAGATCTGCGTGCCGCGTTCTGGCTGGTCGACCTCCTGGAGACGGCGGGTTACGCAGGACCCAAGCACTTCGACTTCAAGCCGCCGAGGACCGAGGACTACGACGGCGTGTGGGCATCGGCCGCGGGCTGCATGCGCAACTACCTGATCCTGCGCGACCGCACGGCGGCCTTCCGGGCCGACCCCGAGGTCCAGGAAGCACTGCGGGCCTCGCGCCTGGACGAACTGGCGCAGCCGACCGCCGCGGACGGACTCCAGGGGCTGCTCGCGGACCGTACGGCCTTCGAGGGCTTCGACGCCGAGGCGGCCGCCGCGCGCGGGATGGCGTTCGAGCACCTGGACCAGCTGGCCATGGACCACCTGCTGGGTGCCCGAGGCTGATTTCGCCTCCGATGGGAGACTCCTGCGCGGAAATCTCCGGAATCATGCGATCCATGCCATGAGTCCGTATCAACTTCCGCGCAGGGGTCGCGTCATGACCGGTTCGAGGCGACTCTTGACGGTATGGCCACGCCGCCCTTACCGCCCCAGCCTCCTCGGCCGCCGGACGACGCACCGCCTCCGGGCGGTGGCGGGTTCGGCCCGCCGCCCGGAGGCTTCGGACCTCCTCCAGGGGGTTACGGACCTCCTCCTGGAGGCAACGGCCCGCCATGGCAGGGGGGCGGCGGAGGCTGGCAGCCACCACCGTCACCGCCGCCCGGACCACCGGGCGGCCCGGGACGCCGCCGCACCATGCTCCTCGTCCTGCTCGCCGTGCTCGTGGTGATCGGGGCCGGAGCCGCCGTGGCCCTGGTCGCCACCAGCGGCGACGGCTCGTCGGACAAGGACCCGCCCGCGGAGAGCAGCGCGAGCACCAGTCGTCTGCCGACGCCGTCGCTGAGCATCCCGTCGGAGGTGCCCAGCGAACTGCCCTCCCTGCCCAGCGATCTGCCGTCCGACTTGCCGAGTGATCTGCCGAGCGGCCTTGACTCGCTGCTCCCGTCCCTCGCGAGCGACGAGGTGCCGTACTACATGCTGCGAACCGGTGACTGCTTCGACATCGACGACAGCCGGCCCGGCCAGGCCTCCAAGCGCTCGTGCCGCGCGGCGCATGACGCCGAAGTCGTGAAGGTGGCCGAACTGGAAGGCACGTACACGACCGATGCCGGCCTCAAGAAGGCGGCATCGGACCTCTGCGAGAAGCCCCTGGACACCAAGGCGGCCCGGCAGCCCGCCGGCACGGTTCGCGGCACCCTGGTGCAGTATCCGGACCCCTCGGGCTTCGGGATCGGCATAGACAAAGTCGCCTGCAGCCTGGCCGCGGACGTCGGTGAGGGAAGCCGCAAGCTCACCAAGCCGCTGAAGTGAGCCGCGCGCAGCGGAAGTGAGGCACACGCGCAGCCGAACTGAACCACGCGCGCGTAGTCGCGTGAAAACGCCGAACGGAGCCCGGCGTTCAGAACCCGCGCGGCAGCCGTACGTACGTCACCGTGGTCTCGATGCCGCTGTCCACCAGACGTCCCTGTGCGTCGAACGCCTCCGGGCCGTCCGTCATACCGAAGTCGTTGTCGTTGATCAGCGCGAGCGTGTCGTGGTCCACGCGCGCGACACCCTCGATCTTCCCGGGTATCCCTTCCACCTGGCCGAGGTCGACGACAAGACGCTTGCGCAGCACCGGAACACCGGAGGCGGCCGGGTTGTCGAGTTGCTCCAGGGACGGGGAGGTGGTGTCGTCGTCCCACTTGTCGCCGAGGATGTCCGCTCGTCGGCTCAGCTGCACCACCTGCAAGCGAGCGGCCTTGTCGGTGCGCTCCTCGACGAGCAGCCGGTCGCGTCCGACGGCCACCACGGAGGAGATCTTCAGCTCGGACGTGTCGTCCTCGCCCGGGTCGACCACGTTCACCGGGTCGAAGCGGTACGCGTACTCGGCGGTGACGGCCCGCTTCTTCGGCGAGAAGCGCAGCAGGCGCGTCGTCAGGGACGCCTCACCCGCCTCCGTGTCCGGTACGGACAGGGGGCTCTGGACGGCCATCACCAGGTCCCCGCCCGGAAGTTGGGCGAGTCCCTCGAAACCGCGGTTGACCTTCCGGTGCAGAAGGATGGCGGGCAGTGCCTCGACCACCGGGTAGTCCGCCCCGGTCAGGTTCAGCCCCTTGGGCACGTACCGGGTGAGCACCTTCCCGCGCGCGGAGACGTGGACCAACGAGGGCCCGTACTCGTCCACGAGCCAGAAACTGCCGTCCGCCGCACGCACGATGCCCTCGGTGTCCAGCCCGTTCGGGTTGTACGTGAGCGGTGTCTTCGCGTCGTAGGAGTACGGCGCCTCGTCGCGTCCCTCCTGGTTGGGCAGGCCGGTGACGGCCTTCCCGGAGGTGGTGGTTACGGGTATCGAGGCCAGCACCTTCACGGTGTCGCCGGACACTCGGATCTTCACGATCGCGGGGTCGAAGCCGGGCACGGGGAACGTGCGGCGCTTCTTGCCGTCCACCTTGATCTGGCCGTTGGGCTCGCGATCGGTGACCGTCCAGAACTCGCCCTTGCGGCCCGCCGGGTAGATGTCGCTGCCGATGCCGCCGAGGTCCACGCCCCGGTCGTCGTCCACCGTGCCCGGCAGCAGCGCGTTGCTGAACGTCCCGAGAGGGAGATCGCCGAGCGTCACGGAGTCCGTGACACGCGCGTCCCCCGAGGGCGCGCCGACCGCCGTACCGGCCACCGCGAGGCCGGCCAGCAGGGCGAGCGGCACGCCGCCGGCGACGGAACGGCGGACGCGGCGCCGGACGGCGGCATTCGGGGACATCGGGCCTCCAGGGGCACAAGTTCGGTGACAGCGGCAAGATTTCGCCCCCGCACCGAACGCCGAACCGCCGATGGATGAACAACGAGCGTCCACCACTCATCCGGTGAACGACGGCGGTGTCCTTCGTGCCTTCCCGCCCGGTGTCACTCCTGCCCCTCGGCCAGGGCGAGCGCCGTCGCCGGGTCCGGGGACGCCGGCCCCGCGGGGGTCCAGCGCCCCCGCTCCTTGCGATACGGCCACCAGCGGCCGTCCGGCCCCAGACGCACCTGTGCCGCCCCGCCGACGACGGTCCAGCGATTGCGGGACGCGCGCAGTGGCGGCCGCTCCTCCTCCCAGGCCGACGCGAGAGCGGCGCGCGCGCGTGCGAGGTTTTCCGCCTCCACCGTCCACTCCGTCTCCAGCACGTCGAGCGCGGGCACGCCGCCGTACTCCCAGGCACGGACGGCGAGCGCAAGCCCCTCCCGGTCCCGCCCCGACCCCTCCGCGAGTCGGGCGGTCACCGAAGCCGCCGGAGCGCTCGAAGCCAGCCGCACGGCGTCCTGCGCCGACGTCAACTCGGCCTCTATGGAGTGCTGTTCGTGCCCGGCCCTGACGGCCTCGGCCAACAGTCGGTGTGCCTCGCGGGCAGCCTGCGTCGCCAGGAACTCCAACGCGGCCGGATCGACACCGGGCGCGGGCTCGGTCTCCGTGTCCAGGGAGGGCGGCAGTCCCGGTTCTACGGGCACGGGAGGCGCGGCGGGCACCGGCGGCAGGATGTCCCCGGCCGCGTACGCCTCAGCGGCGTCCACGCCCTCGTGCGTCTGCTGTCGCGCGGGAGTCGCCTCGGTCCGAGGCGCGCTGCGGACCTGCAACTCGTCCAGCAGCTCCCGCTCGCCGCGACCGCGCATGAGGAGCAGCACGAACGGGTCCTGGTCCAGCAGCCGCGCCACCTGATAGCAGAGGGCCGCGGTGTGACCGCAGTGGTCCCACGCGCCGCAGTCGCACTCCGCCTCCAGATCGCCCAGGCCGGGCAGGAGTTCGACACCGGCCGCCGCGGCGTCCTCGACCAGATGCGGCGGCATCTCGCGGTCGAGCAGCGCCGCGATGTGCCCGGCCCGCTCCACCGCCATGCTCAAAAAGCGGTCCCACTGGTCCTCGGACAGCTCCTGGAGCAGGACATCGGCGCGGTGCGAGGTGCGGTCGCGGTCCTGGACCACCGCGGTGATGCGCCCCGGGCGCACCGACACGGCGCCCACCGCTCCCGCGCGCGCGAGCCTGCGGCCGGTCTTCAACTGCTGCAAGTCCATCGCGGCGTCCTCCAGCGCCTTGAGCCAGGCCTGTCCCCACCAGGTCTGTGCGAATCCCCGGCCGTGCGCGGGCGGCAGGGCGGCGAAGGTGCGCTCCGGGGCATCTTCGTACGGGTCGCTCATCGGGCCCCTCCTCGCAGTTCCACCAGGTCGGCCAGTTCCGAGTCGGTCAGCTCGGTGAGGGCCGCCTCCCCGGAGCCGAGCACCGCGTCGGCCAACTCCCGCTTGCGCAGCAGCATCTCCGCGATGCGGTCCTCGATCGTCCCCTCGGCGATCAGCCGGTGCACCTGCACCGGCCGGGTCTGCCCGATGCGGTACGCCCGGTCGGTGGCCTGAGCCTCGACGGCCGGGTTCCACCAGCGGTCGTAGTGCACGACGTGTTCGGCCTGTGTCAGGTTCAGGCCGGTGCCCGCGGCCTTCAACGACAGCAGGAAGACGGGTACTTCGCCCTCCTGGAAGCGCTGCACCATGGCCTCGCGCTGCGGGACGGAGGTACCTCCGTGCAGGAACTGGGAGCTCACGCCGCGTGCGCTCAGGTGCCGCTCGATGAGGCGTGCCATCCGCACGTACTGCGTGAAGATCAGAACGCATGCCCCCTCGGAGAGGATGGTGTCGAGCAACTCGTCCAGCAGCTCCAGCTTTCCGGAACGTCCCGCGATCTTCGGACTGTCCTCCTTGAGGAACTGCGCCGGGTGGTTGCAGATCTGCTTCAGCCCGGTGAGCAGCTTCACGATCAGGCCGCGCCGCGCCATGCTGTCGGCGCCCGAGATCTCCGCGAGGGTCTCGCGGACCACCGCCTCGTACAGACCCGCCTGCTCCTTGGTGAGCGACACGGCACGGTCGGTCTCGGTCTTCGGCGGCAACTCGGGGGCGATACCCGGGTCGGATTTGCGGCGACGCAGCAGGAACGGCCGTACGAGCTGGCCTAGTCGGTCCGCCGCCCCGGGATCCTGCCCGCCCTCCACGGCCTGCGCGTACCGGGTGCGGAAGGTGCCGAGCCTGCCCAGCAGGCCAGGTGTCGTCCAGTCGAGAATCGCCCACAGCTCGGAGAGGTTGTTCTCCACCGGAGTTCCGGTGAGCGCCACGCGCGCGCGTGCGCCGATGGTCCGCAGCTGCCGGGCCGTGTCCGAGTACGGGTTCTTCACGTGCTGGGCCTCGTCGGCGACGACCATGCCCCACGACGCCTCGGCCAGCCGTGGCGCGTCCAGCCGCATCGTGCCGTAGGTCGTCAGTACGAACTCGCCGTCGGCCAGACCTTCCAGACTTCGCCGCGCGCCGTGGAAGCGACGAACGGGAGTACCCGGAGCGAACCTCTCGATCTCGCGCTGCCAGTTGCCCATCAGGGACGTCGGACACACGACGAGGGTCGGGCCCGCGGCCGTCTCATCGCTCTGCCGGTGCAGATGCAGCGAGATCAGCGTGATCGTCTTGCCCAGGCCCATGTCGTCGGCGAGGCAGCCGCCCAGTCCCAGGGAAGTCATCCGGGCCAGCCAGTTGAGCCCGCGCAACTGGTAGTCGCGCAGCGTCGCGGCGAGCGCGGCGGGCTGCCCGACCGGCTCCTGCCCCTCCGGGTCCGAGAGGCGCTCCCGCAGCGTGGCCAGCCATCCCGTGGGCCGTACGTCGACCCGGTGGCCGTCGACCTCAGTGGAACCCGTCAGAGCGGCGTTCAGCGCGTCCATCGGCGTGACCTTGCGGTCCTGCTGGGCGCGGGCGCGGCGCACCTCGTGCGGGTCGACGAGCACCCACTGGTCACGCAGCCGCACCATGGGACGGTTGGCCTCGGCGAGCCGGTCCAGCTCCTGCCGTGTCAGTTGCCGATCACCCAGTGCGAACGACCAGTTGAAGGCCAGCAGTGCGTCGGCGGACAGGAACGACGGTGTGTCCGACGTCGGCTTGCCGGGGCCCTGCTCGTCGTCCGGTGGGCCGATGACCGCGCGGGCCGTCAGCTTGCGTGCCAGCTCCTTGGGCCAGTGCACCTCCACGCCGGCGGCCGTGAGCCATCGGGCACCCTCACCCAGGAGTTCGGCGACCTCCTCGTCGGCGAGCTCGATGGAGTCGGGCACGGTCGCAGACAGCAGGGGGGTGAGCGGAGCCCAGGCCCGTGCGGCGCGCCGCAACGCGAGCAGGGCGTCCATCCGCGCGCGCGGACCGAAGCCCGGGCTCGACCCGCCCCACACCTCCGAGGCATCGGCCACCAGGGTCGGGTCGCTCACGCTGTGCAGTTGCAGTACCGCCCGGAACGGCAGCCGGGTCTCGTCCGGTACGGCCGAGGCGAGGCCCGGCACCTCGACCCGCAGCGAGACCCGTACGCCCGCGTCGTGCCCGGCGGCGACGGCGGCGGCCCACGCACGCTGCTCCGGCACATGCTGCGGCTCCGAAACGGCGAAGGCAGGGCTGCCGGCCGCGAGCGTCGCGGCGGGGGAGCGGGGCAGCGTGTCGGCGACCGCGTCGAGGAACGCGCGCAACAGCCGCTCGGGATCGGGCAGGCGCAGCGGTTCGCTCTCGTCGACCGGCGCAGCATGCGCCTGGGGCGGCATCGCGGCGGCCAGTTCACGGATCCGCTCCAGGTCCGCCGCTCCCAGCGGGCCGGCACGCCACGCGTCGTGGTCACCGACGCTCAGACCGGGCAGCAGCAGCCCCCGTGCGGCGAGTTGGAGCGCGAGCACGGCCGCCGCACCCCAGAACGCGGTCGCCCTGTGTGCCCGCGCGGCGGCACGCGCGCGCGTGAGTACCGGCAAAGCCGCCCGCACCGGCAGCAGGACCGCCGGCACGCTGCCCAGTTCGACACCGTCCTCGCCGGGCAGGACGACGGTCAGTTCCTCGACGGATCCGGACCTGATGACAGGAGGGTCTTCACCATCGGGCAACCAGAAGGCGATGCTGCCCGTACGGGCCGGATCGGCAGGCATGAAGACGGCGCAACAGCGGGCCAGCTCGGAGATCTCGGACGGGGTCGCCGCAGGGATCCTCTGCACAGATATGACGCATTCCTCAAGTTTGACTAGCTGGAGTCGGAGTCGCCGAGGGTACAGCACTGCGGATGCCCGGCAGGCGTGACCTGGTCGTGACCCCGGTCACTTTCGTCTCGGGGGTGTCGTCAGTGCCACCGGAGGGCCGGGGGTCTTCCCCGGGTGAACACGGGTGGTGGCGCCATGGTCGCCCAAGGTCACTGATCCGTACGTTTCTTGAGGTCAGCCCTTTCCGTTCAGCCTTTCCGTCAGAGACCGGAGACCGCCATGCCCCACTCCTCCACAGCCATCGCGGAACATCCTCCCCGGGCCTCCACCGGCAGCGAGTTCACGCCGTTGCTGCGCACCGTCAAGGGCCAGGGTCTCCTCGACGGCAGGCAGGGCTGGTACGCGCTGGCCATCGCCGTCAACGCGCTCGCCCTGGCCGGCGTCGTCTCGGGCATCGTCCTGATCGGCCACTCGTGGTGGGTACTGCTGCTGGCCCCGATACTCGCCGTACTCTCCGCCCGCACGGCCTTCATAGGCCATGACGCCGGGCATTCCCAGATCACCGGGAACCGGTCCGTCGGCCGTCTGATCGGACTGATCCACGCCAATCTGCTGCTCGGTATGAGCTACTCGTGGTGGAACGACAAGCACAACCGCCACCACGCCAACCCCAATCACATCGACAAGGACCCCGATGTCGCGGCCGACGTCCTGGTTTTCACCAGCGACCAGGCCACGGACCGGGTCGGCTTCCGGCGCTGGCTCACACGCAACCAGGCCTGGCTCTTCTTCCCGCTCACCCTTCTCGAAGGCGTCGCCCTGAAGCTCTACGGCTTTCGGGACCTGCGCCGGCAGCCCACCCGTGAGCGCGTACAGGAGGCCTTCCTCCTGGTGGCGCATGTGGCCGCGTACGTGACGCTGCTGCTCACCTCCATGTCCCTCGGCACGGCCCTCGCCTTCGCCGCGCTTCACCAGGCACTGTTGGGACTCCACCTGGGCATGGCCTTCGCGCCCAACCACAAGGGCATGGAGATGCCCGACCCCGACGGCGAGGGGTGGGGTCATCTGCGCCGCCAGGTGCTCACTTCCCGCAACATCCGTGGCGGCGCCGTGACCGACTGGTTCCTCGGCGGCCTCAACTATCAGATCGAGCATCACCTGTTCCCGAGCATGCCCCGCCCTCATCTGCGACTGGTCCGGCCCCTGGTGCGCGCCCACTGCCGAGATCTGGGTATCCCTTACGCGGAGACGGGACTCGTGGACTCCTACCGTCAGGCGCTGCGGCACATGTACGAGGTCGGGGAACCCCTCAGGGTCGAATAGGGGGCACACTCAGGGTCGTATCAGGGTCTGGTCCTGGAACCGCGGGGAGCACGGACCCGTTCTCAAGACAGAGAGCGGCAGTGGCCGCGAAGGAGGCGACGTACATGTCGAAGAACGCGAAGATCGCCGCAGGGGGTGTGGCGGCCGGACTGATCCTGCTCATCTGGCTGCCCTGGTGGGCTGCCCTTCTGATCGTCCTGGGAGTTCCGGCGGCAGCGTATCTGACGCTGGACCCCTCACAGCGGCGCAGGCTGCGCCGCGTTACCCGCAAGGAGCTCGGTCACTGAGGCACCACCGATCCGGTCAGTTCCCTTCCGGGGCGCAGGAGCTGACCATGTCGCCGCTCGCGGACCTGCCGACGGTACGGTCCGCGGGCGGCTGTGTGCCCACGCCGCCCAGACAGTGAGCGGGGCGAAAGCAGACCGGTAGCCACGGCGGGATCGGCCGCAGTGCCGATCCCGTGGTCCGTCCCCCCGGGTTCAGCTCGGGCGGACCGCCATCTTGTCCAGCGCGTCCAGCAGGCCGGGCAGCTCGGCTCCGCGGCCGACAGTAAGAACCTCTCCCGGCTTCTCGTCGAGCAGTACGAACGCGATGTCGTCGGTCCTGGCCACCATCGACCAGCCCGGCCCGTCGGCCCGCAGGGTCCTCGCGTCACCCGGTGCGAAGGACGAGCGCACCCGGCCGAGGGGCGGCGGCGTGTCCACGTACGCGTGCGCTTCGGCGAGCACGCGCCGGATGCCGCTGGGAGGCTCGCTCGCACCGTCCTCGTCGGCGTCGCCGCTCCGCACGGCATCCCCGGTGGACGCCTCGGTGTCCGGGGTGGCGAACTCCTCGTCGTCGATCTGCTCTCGCCAGGCCGCCCACTGGAGCGCGATCTCGTCGGCGCCCAGCCGTCGCTGCGCCGGGCCCCAGGCGGACGTGTCCGGCGGAGCCAGCGGCTCCTGTTCCGCGATTTCGGGCGAAGGGTCGTGCGGGGCGGGCACATCGGGTGCCGCGACAGCGACGGGGAGTGGCCACCCGGGCAGCGCGGCGACCATCGTGCGGTCGTCGGGCGACAGGTCGTACTCCATGCCGCAGTCCCAGGACGCGATGGCGACGGCGACCAGCGAGACGTCGTCGATGACGACCGTCCACCGCGCCCCGTCCCCGTCCTGGCCGAGCACCAGGCCGTACCCGTCGGCAAGGGGCGCGAGACCGAGCGTCGAGCACGCCTCCGGGTAGTCGTCGCCCAGCACGCTGGGGAACTGCGCCGGTGTCAGGAGCACAGCTGTCAACACATACAGCGCGTCATCGTCATCGTCGCCGGTGGCGACGGCCCCATCGTCCGTCCCGGCCATCCCAGCCTCCCCATCCACTACATCCGTCGGCGCACCCTAATGCGCTCCCGCGGCGGTTGTCACGGGTCCTGAACGTGCACGGAGCTGCGGTTATCCCCCTGGACAGGGGCGAAACGACCATCCGTCACGGCTTGGTTTCCGCCCCCGCCCTGTCTCGGTCCGCCGTCAGGTACCGGCAGGTTCTCGCCGGTCGTCAGGCCACGGGCAGACCGAGCAGCGTCCGCGCCACGGCCGTCGGCGACTCGTCACGCTCCCGGGCGAGGGCGATGACGGCCCGGCACGCCAACTCGTTGACCCCGAACGACAGCGCCTCCGGGGACACCCAGGTCGCGGCCTCGTCGATCCCGTCCTGATCATCCTCGGCGCACGCCGACACGTAGGCCGCGGCGGCTTCGAACAGGTTGTGTGTGCGCTTCTCCGGGCGGTCTTTCCGGGGAGGACGGTTCTCCTGGGACTCGGTCGATTCCAGGCGTGCGAAGAACTTGCGGAGTCTGTCCACCATGCCGGACATACGGGCACCTTCCCCCTGCGTGGTTGCCATCGCCGATCGTCCACCTGCTGCTATTCAACGTAGAGTTGAATCTTCGACATCAGAAGGGGGACGGTGTCGTGAAGCGTCCGTGGCCGTCCCGTCGAGCGAGGCGATCGTGGCCCGCGGTCGGGCGAGTTCGGCCCGGCTCATGGTGCGTACGACGGTTGAGGATTCCGCACCGGAAGGGATCGTCGAACTCCTCGGCAGGCAACGGGAGATCGCCCTCGTGGGACATGCGGACGCGTCGGTGACGGCACTCGACGAGGCTCGCGTCACCGAGGCGGAGCTGATCGCCCGCAGTACGGGCGGCGCCGTGGCGATCGTGCTCGCCCACCGGCGGCCCGACCTCGTCCCACTGCTGGTTCTCACGGAGGTCGACCTCGATCCGTGTCCCCCTCACCGCGGGCGACAGCGGAATCGCCTCCTACGAAGAGGGCGCCTACGCCGACGGCGGCCACGCGCGCGTGCCGGAAAGCACCAGCCTCCGGTGGGCGGCGACCATGCGGCTCGGCTATCCGGAATCCCGTGAGTCGCGGCCTCAGCGCAGCCGTTCGGCCAGTGCGAGGAACCTGGCGGGCTCGTCCACGTACGACGTCATGCGCCAGCCGGAGCCGGACAGCAGCGGACCGAGGACGGCCTCCGCGCGCAGATCGTCCGGCGTGAGCTGCCTGCCCTGGCGCGCCGCGAGAGTGGCCCGGCCGATCGGATGGAACAGCGCCAGCGTCCCGCCGGGCCGGACGACCCGCGCCAACTCCCGCACATTCTCGGCCGGATTCGGGAGGTGGGCGACGAGGCCGGCCGCGAAGACGGCGTCGAGCGACTCCGTACGCAACGGGAGCCCGGCCACATCGGCGACCAACAACTGTCCCAGCCGGTCCCGGCCCGCCCGTACGGCGGCCTCCAGCATGGCCGGGGTCAGGTCCGCGCCGAGAACCACCCCGGAGGGCCCCACAGCGTCTCTGAGCGGCGGCAGGGCCCGCCCCGTACCGCAGCCCGCGTCGAGTACGCGGTCGCCCCTCCGCAGCCCGAGTTCGGCGACCGCCGCCGCGTACGCCGGGCCGTCGTCGGGGAAGCGGTCGTCCCAATCGGCCGCGCGGGCCGTGAAGAACTCCTGGACATGCGTGTGGTCGTCGCTCATGCACCGCATGTTCTCGCACCGGCGGCGAGCAGTGTGATCGAACGCCGACGCGAAACGCGAGGCGGTGCACATGTTCGAGCGTGACGCGATCGTTCAGGTGCACCGCTACGTCATATTGCAACAGCTTTCGAAATGCGCCCCCTGTGTGCGCCCTGTGCAGGACTAGCTTCCGGAGCCATGGGACACCTGGACCACGCCACCTTCGGCTGGCTGACCCCCGCACTGTCGTACGTGATGGCCTGCATGGGCGCCGCCCTCGGGCTGCGCTGCACGGTCCGCGCGCTGGGCGCCTCGGGGCGCTCGCGCCGCAACTGGCTTCTCACGGCGGCCTCCGCGATCGGCACGGGCATCTGGACGATGCACTTCGTGGCGATGCTCGGCTTCAGCGTGGGCGGCACCGACATCCGCTACAACGTGCCACTGACCATCGTCAGTCTGCTCGTCGCCATGGTCGTGGTCGGCGCGGGCGTCTTCGCCGTGGGCTACGGTCGCGACCGCGGCCGCGCCCTCTTCCTCGGCGGGCTCACCACCGGCCTTGGCGTCGCGAGCATGCACTACCTGGGCATGGCCGCACTGCGGTTGCACGGGGGCGTGACATACGACCCGGTGCTCGTCGGGATCTCAGTCGTGATCGCCGTGGTCGCGGCAACCGCTGCCCTGTGGGCGGCGTTGAACATCAAGTCGCCTATCGCGGTCGCCGTCGCCTCCCTCGTCATGGGAGCGGCGGTGAGCAGCATGCACTACACCGGAATGATCGCGGTCAGCGTGCGGGTCTCCCCGTCGGGCGACGCTCTGCCCGGGGCCACGGCGATGCAGTTCATCTTCCCCCTCGCCGTCGGCCTCGGGTCCTATCTCTTCCTGACATCGGCGTTCGTCGCACTCTCCCCGACCGCGGGGGAGCGTGAGGCTTCCGCCTCGGCCCAGCAGCCCGTCGAGAGTGTCGCCCGCTAGTGGTGGGCCCGGACCGGCAACCCGGCAGGCGCGCCCCCCGAACCACTCCGAGCGAGGAGGCCATGCGTACACCCCGTAGGACCCCCATCAACGGCTCCCAGCCGCCGCCGACCCCGGTGCGGGGCCGCCGCGCGCACGCCGGACGGCCGGCCGACGAAGTCACCGACCAGGACGAATCCGCGGGCACAGTGCCACCTGACGCGCCCATACGCGCGGGCGAGTGGAGTCTGCGCCCCCGAACAGTGCGGGCGAAGATCGTCTGCCTGCTGATGGTGCCCGTCGTCTCCCTGCTCGCTCTCTGGGCGTACGCGACTGTCACCACCGCCCAGGACGTCTCACGGCTGCGGCAGTTGCAGCGCGTGGACTCCCAGGTGCGCGCTCCGGTCGCCGCGGCCGTCGCCGCGCTCCAGGACGAACGCACGGCGGCCGTGCGCTACGCGACCAAACCCGCCGCCGACCAGGAGGCCGACCTCAAGAAACTGGCGGCACGCACCGACCGGACCGTGGCGGAGCTGCGCCTCGGGGATCACAACACCGTCGCCGACAGCGAAGAGCTGCCCTCCGGAGTGGCCGGGCGCCTCGAAGCCTTCGTCACCCGAGCCGAACAGCTGCGCTCCGTACGGACCGGGGTACTCGACCGGCGCACCGGCTGGGACGACACGTACGAGCGGTATACCGAGACCATTTCGACCGCCTTCGGAGTGGGCGGAGCGCTCACCGGCATCCAGGACGCCGAAATCGGCTCCGACGCGCGCGTGCTGCTCGAGTTCTCCAGGGCGGGGGAGTCCCTGGCGCAGGAGGACGCGGTGCTCGCCGGCGCCCGGCTCGCCGGGAGCCTCGACGGGCAGCGGCTGCGGATGTTCACCGGCGCCGTCGACACGCGCAGGCTGCTCACCGAGGCCGCTGTCGCCGATCTCCGTGGACCCGAACGAACCGCCTGGCAGGACCTCGCGGAGGGGAGCGCGTACGGCGATGTCCACGCCGCCGAGGACAAGGCGCTCGCGACCCGGCCCGGCGGCAGGGTGCTCGATGCCGCACCCGAGGCGAGGTGGAACGCCGCGCACGCGCGCGTGCAGGACGACATGCGGGCGATCGAGGCGGACGCCGGCCGTGGTGTCGCGGACCGGGCCGACCCGTTCCGGCGCGGGCTGCTCTCAGCGGCCGGTGCCGCGGTCCTCCTGGGGCTCGTCGCGGTGGCCGCGTCACTCGTCATCTCCGTACGCATCGGACGAGGCCTCGTCATCGAGCTGGTGAGCCTGCGCAACACCGCACTGGAGATCGCCCGGCGCAAACTCCCGCACGCCATGCGGAAACTACGCGCCGGGGAGGAGATCGACATCCGTGCGGAGGCTCCGTCCGGGCCTCCCGCGGAGGACGAGACCGGGCAGGTCGTGGAAGCCCTGGGCACCGTGCACCGCGCCGCCCTGCGCGCCGCGGTCGAACGCGCGGAACTCGCCAGCGGCATCTCCGGAGTCTTCGTCAACCTCGCCCGCCGCAGTCAGGTCCTCGTACACCGCCAACTGAACCTGCTGGACAGCATGGAGCGCCGCTCCGACGATCCGAACGAGCTCAGCGACCTCTTCCGGCTCGACCACCTCACCACGCGCATGCGACGCCACGCGGAGAGCCTGATCATCCTCTCCGGAGCAGCCCCGGGCCGGGCCTGGCGGATGCCGGTCTCCCTGACGAACGTGGTCCGCGCGGCCGTCTCCGAAGTCGAGGACTACGCGCGCGTGGAGGTACGACAACTCCCGGAGACATCGGTCATCGGAACCGCGGTCGCCGACCTCACTCACCTCCTGGCCGAAATCGTCGAGAACGCCGCCCAGTTCTCACCGCCTCACACCAGGGTGCGGATCACCGGCGAGCCCGTCGGCAACGGCTATGCCGTGGAGATCGAGGACCGGGGACTCGGCATGGGCAAGGAGACTCTCGCCGAGGCCAACCACCGCATCGAGCAGTCAGAGGCACTCGACCTGTTCGACAGCGACCGGCTCGGCCTCTTCGTGGTGAGCAGGCTCGCGGCCCGGCACGCGATCAAGGTGCACCTCCGGACCTCGCCCTACGGAGGCACCACAGCGGTTGTCCTGCTCCCCACGGCGCTGCTGCACACCGGGGCGGAGGAACGTTCCGGTACCCGCAAGGCGGAGGCGGAACGGCCCGCGGAACGCGAGTACGCGCGCGTGCCCGCTCCGGCCCCGAAGCGGGACTCCGTGGAGGCAATGAACGAACGGCCCGCCCTGGTGGCCCCTCTGCAGACCGCGGCGGAAGCCTCCATGGGCGGCTCGCGCGACAGCCACCCGCCCGGCGTGACCGCGCTGCGCCTGCACCGCCCCGAGAACGACGCCGACGACGCCGAGGGCGACACCCGGGCCGAGGAGTCCGACGGGCTCCCCCGGCGCGTACGACAGGCCAGTCTCGCCCCGCAGTTGCGCGAAGAACGTCCGGCAGAGCCGGCGGAGGCCGCGGGGCGCCGGGACGACGAAGAGCGCACCCCCGAAGCGGTACGGGACCGCATGGCGGCCTACCGCGACGGATGGGCCCGCGGTGGCGGCCGTACACCCGGCCTCGGCGCCACCCCCGGCCCTGTAGCGGGCAGCGACAGCAGCGAAGGAGACCCCGCATGATCCAGGATCCGGGCATGAGGACCGCACAGCGCTCCGGCGAACTCGACTGGCTACTGGATGACCTGGTGCTGCACGTCGACGAGGTGCGGCATGCCGTGGTGCTGTCCAACGACGGACTCGCGGTGGGCGCGTCCAGTGACCTCAGGCGCGAGGACGCGGAGCATCTTGCCGCGGTCGCCTCCGGCTTCCACAGCCTGGCCAAGGGGGCGGGCCGCCATTTCGGCGCCGGGGGCGTGCGCCAGACGATGGTGGAGATGGACGACGGCTTCCTCTTCGTGGCAGCCGCCGGCGACGGTTCCTGCCTGGCCGTTCTCAGCGCCGTGACGGCCGACATCGGACTGGTCGCCTACGAGATGGCACGCCTGGTCAAGCGAGTGGGCGAGCATCTCCACTCGGCGCCGCGCGTCGGCGCGCAACCACCCGCGGCCGGGTGAGTGAGGGGGTTCGGCACACATGACCCAGGACCGTACAAGCCCTCCTGAACAGCCGGGCAGCCAGTGGTACGACAACGACGCCGGGCCGCTCGTCCGTCCGTACGCGATGACGGGCGGGCGCACCAAGTCCGGCCCCAGCGGGGTGCGTTTCGACCTGATCGCGCTCGTCTCCCTGGACACGGGAGCACCCGACGTCGGCGACGACACCTCACTCGGTCCGGAACACCGGGCCCTGATCGAACTCTGCCGTCTCGAGACCCAGTCGGTCGCCGAACTGGGAGCCGACGCCGACCTGCCCGTGGGCGTGGTCAGGGTTCTCCTGGGCGACCTGCTGGAGCGGGGATGTGTCACGGTCAGCCGTCCGGTGCCGCCCGCGCAGCTGCCCGACGAGCGCATCCTGCGCGAGGTCATCGAGGGATTGAGGGCGCTGTAGATGGTGGATCAGAACACCAGCCGAGCGGTCCCGCGCCGCGATCGGTGCCCATCCGGGCACCGAGTGGGCGCGAGACGGTCAGAACGCTCAATTAGTGGTCCAACCTCTCGAAACGGAGCCGCAGTTGTCATGATGCTGACTCCGCACACCTGTACTCACGGCTGTACTCACGTCGACCGTTGCCGGCACTCCCGAGAGAAGTGATCGATGGTCTCCGAACACTCCGACGCCACGAGCGGTGAGACGGCCGCCCTGGCGTTGAAGATCCTCGTTGCCGGCGGATTCGGCGTGGGCAAGACCACCCTGGTGGGCGCCGTCAGCGAGATCAGGCCACTGCGCACCGAGGAACTGCTGAGTGAGGCAGGCCAGTCGGTGGACGACACCGACGGTGTGGACCAGAAGGTCACAACGACCGTCGCCATGGACTTCGGCCGCATCACCATCAGATCCGGCCTGTCGCTCTACCTGTTCGGCACGCCCGGACAGGACCGGTTCTGGTTCCTGTGGGACGAACTGTCGCAAGGGGCTCTCGGCGCCGTCGTCCTCGCGGACACCCGACGACTCGAGGACTGCTTCCCGGCGGTGGACTACTTCGAGCACCGCCACATCCCGTTCGTGGTGGCCGTCAACTGCTTCACGGGCTCGCGTACCTACGGCGCGCATGACGTGTCACGCGCTCTCGACCTCGACCAGGGAACACCCGTGGTGCTCTGCGACGCCCGTGACCGCGACTCGGGGAAGGAGGTGTTGATTCGCCTCGTCGAGTACGCCGGGCGGATGCACACCGCCCGGCTGCTCGACTCGGTCGGCTGACGAGAATCCCCGCAGCCGACCGATACAGGCGACCGATGTGAGGCCTCACGGTCGGTTGACGAGAGGCCTCACAGCCGGCTGGGGCGAAGACCCGCTCAGTCCGCGACGGCGGCTTGAGCGAGTACCTTCTCGATCCTCACGCGTACGAGGAGTTCGCCGGGCACGCCGTTGCGTGCGCCGAACTCCTCGGCCCGCTCCTCGCCCATGTAGCGGCCCCCGATGCGCCCGGCCCAGAGCCGGAGCTCGTCGAGATCCTCCGAGATCCGGGCGCGCCCCTGCAGGACGACGAACGTGAACGGTGGCCGGTCGTCGTCCACACACAGGGCGACCCGGCCGTCCCTGGCCAGATTCCGTCCTTTGACCGTGTCCTTCCCCGTGTTGAAGACCAGGTCGTCTCCGTCGAGAACGAACCAGATGGGCGCCACATGCGGGCTCCCGTCAGCCCTGACGGTCGACAACTTGCCAGTGCGGGTTCCTTGCGAGACGAACGCTCGCCATTCCTCATCGGTCATCTTGTGTGCCATGCCCCTATCCTCCTTGCCCGGACGACGGCAGTGGGGAAGGGTGACTGATCAGATCCTCCGGCCAGGGGGAGTCACACATCCACGGGGAGACGGATCATGGCTGAGAATCAGGGACTTGGCTGGCTGCTGGACGACCTGACCGAGCGGGTCGAACACGTACGGCACGCACTGGTGCTGTCCAACGACGGGCTGGTGACCGGCGCGAGCACAGGGCTCAGGCGGGAGGACGCCGAGCACCTGGCCGCCGTCTCGTCGGGACTGCACAGCCTGGCGAAGGGATCGGGCCGCCACTTCGGCGCGGGCCGAGTGCGCCAGACGATGATCGAGTTCGACGACGCCGTGCTCTTCGTCACGGCGGCCGGCACCGGCAGCTGTCTGTGTGTGCTCAGCGCGGCGGAGGCCGACATCGGCCAGGTCGCCTACGAGATGACGCTGCTCGTCAACCGCGTCGGCGAACACCTCCACGTCGATGCCCGACAGCCGGAACACGCACCCGCAATAGATCTCTGAGCTGCATTGACGCCGCTGTGGCCAAAGTTATCCACAGGTCCGGCGCGAGATCCGGCGAACCGGCTACGGTTTTTCTCGAAGCAAGCGCACGCAAGCGCACATCGCTGCACGGGGGAGAACCATCATGTCCGGCAACACCATCACGCAGTCCGTCATGCCCACCGTGACCCCGGCCACCGCCCCGGTGGCCAGGACGTCACTCGCACAGAGCCGCGCCGCGCGAGAACTGGGGCTCAAACGAGGCGAGTTCGACCTCGCCGTACTCCTCGGACGCATCCGTACCGTCCCGGACGAAGGCGGCGGAGGCCACCGTGTCGCACGCGCCGAGATCGACCGGGTGAGTTCCGAGAGCGGATTCCCGGATGCGCTGCGAGAACGCGTCAAGACGGTCGGCACCTCGGAGGGCGCGGTCCTCATGGATGTGACGACCGCGCGGTTCACACGGTTCGCACGCCTGGGCTTCGTCACGCCCGTCAAGTTCTATCTGAATCGCTACCGGGTGGTGGTCTGGCTGTACCTCGCCGAGGAGCTGCGGCAGTTCGCAGCGGCTCTACGCGGCATCTTCTTGCAGGTCAGACCCATCATCGAGGGCATCAGAGGGTGGCGTCTCAACGTCGTCGACAGGGGTGAATTCGCACTCTCCGGCGGAGGCCTCGCGGTCCTGGGGAGGATCTGGGGAGATCGCTGCGGAATCTGAACCACTCGCGAACCAGGCGTCCATCGCCTGCCGGCCCCTGCCGTCCGCTTCGGGCAGGAAGTGCCCGTACACCTTCAGCGTGATCGCCGCATCGGCATGGCCGAGCCACTTCGAGACTGCCACGGGATTCTCCCGCGCGTCCAGCTGTACGGAGGCGAATGTGTGCCGTAGGCAGTGGAAGCCGGATTCGTGCGAGGACTGGTACACGAGACGGTTCCCGCGCCCATCCTTCCGCTGTATTTTCACGGGGGCAGGGATGATCCCGGCGGCAGCAAGGGCGCGCTTCCAGTAGTGCTCGTTCCACATGTTTGCGCGGACCGCGGACGCGTTGCGGTTGGTTACGAGCAGCCGGTGCGTCTGCGGGGCCCGCTCTTTCGCCTCCAGCTTGGTCTGCGGCGGCCGCGGATCCTTCCAGGGCAGCGTCACAGCCTTTGCCGGGTAGGCGGCCAGGTGCGCCTTGATACGAGACGCGAGATGCTCCGGGATGGGCACGGTCCGGGTCTTGTTCCCCTTCGGGAGCGAGAACACCAGCTTCCCGGCGACGGTGCGGATCTGCCGGTTCACATGGAGGACGCCGCCCTCAAGGTCAATGTCCTCCACGGCGAGCCCCAGAGTCTCGCCGTGGCGGAGGCCGGCGCCGGCGCCGATGTCGACGAGGATCCGGTAATGCTCTGGCAGGTTCGCCTGCACGGCACCGACCCGGTCCCGGGCCCAGGCGCGAGCCTTGGTCGGCGCCTTGGTCGGGGCCTTGATCGTCTTGGCCCGGCACGGATTCTTCCGGATGCGCTCGTCGTCGACGGCACAGTCGAGGATGTTGTTGAGATACTGCCACACGGTCACAGCCGTGCCGGGGGCGATCACCCCCTCAAGGTCCTTGAGCCACTTGCGGAGAGTCTCGACCTTGATCTGCCGCAGAGACAGGCTGCCTAGGTAGGGAAGGATCTGATTGCGGAGTCTGCGGCTCACGGTTTCGAGCGTTGCGGGATCTCCGGTGCGGGCCGGCCACCAATGCTTCTCGACGTACTCGCGCAGGAGAATGTTGCCGTCGCGCGGGTCGATGAACTCGCCCTTGTCGCTGTCGGCCATAGAGTTGGTGAGCCACTTCTCCGCCGCCCCCTTCTGTTTGTCGGGGAAGGACCTGGCCCGGACTCCGGGGATCCCTGCGACCTTGTAGCGCTTGCCCTGGCCGTGGCGCGCCGTCGGGATCGTGTACTTGCCCTTGGCGTCCTTCTTGAACCAGCGGTCTTCGATGTATCCCGGCACTGTCGCCCCCCCGTTCGGTCAGACCTTGCTCAGCGGCTCGGGGCCGTTGTCAATGATCTCCCCGGCGAACATCTGGAACCAGCGGCCGGCGGCAAGTTGTTCGTCGGTGGCCGGGTTCATGGCGGCGGCGAACTGGGCCGTGGTCAGAATGGGGTTGATGTAGACCCTCACGAGCCCCTTCTTCTCAGCTATGCCAACGCCGCTCGGCAGTTCCTTCATGAAGACGTACTCGATCTGGAGCGGGCTGCCGGGGGTGGCGCGGGAGACGATCTCGTCGTTCCATAGTTGGAACCAGCGGACTGAGGCCATGAGCTGGTCGATCTCGACGTTCAGCTGCCGCACGACGTCGGCGAGGGGCGCGTGCTCGTCGAGGCAGACTCTTATGGTTCCGCGATCTTCATCGATTCTCGCAGCCCTGCCAGGCGTGAGGTCATCGACGGTCTTGTAGGCGACATCCAGCATGAACCCTCCCCGCGTTGCGGCCGTGCATCTTGAGCCAGATCGGCCGGAAGCGCACGGTTGGTGAAGGGTACGTCTACAGGGAGTCGCCGACAATCGATTGAAGAAATGTCTACTTACGGACATTCATGGTCAGTTGACCGACCGGTCCGGTGACGGTGTGTCAGTCTCCGGCCTCGCGTCGCGCCCGCTCCTCGGCTTCGATCATGTAACGCCACTTCATCAGCTCGGCTTTGGACTTGCCCGCCAGGTGGCCGACGATGATGCGCACTTCCTCGTCGTAGCCGGCGAGTTCCGTGGCCTCGTATTGCAGCCACTGTTCTGCGGCTGCCTCTTTGATGCGCCGCAGCGGCCTGCCTGTGGCGGCGGCGAGGGCTTCCATCTGTTCCAGTGACGGCGGGTTCGCGGGCGGATTCTTGACGAGTTTCTGGTACCACTGTCGGGGCAGTCGGGTGCCGGTTACGGCTGCGGCGCCACGGTCGGCCATCTCCTGGTAGGTGATGCCAGAGGTGTTGGCCTCTTCGACTAGTTGTGAGAGTGCGCCGACAGGGGAAGGTTCGGCCGCACCAGGGTCTGGGGCTTTGGCCGGAGCCGTCATGTCCTCGTTGTCCTCTCGTGGCACTTCTACACCGACTGTCTCTGGGTGGGGGAGTCTGCGCCGGAAAAGTAGCAGGTCAGTCCGTACAACCATCGTGGATCCGGGACGGATCGTCCACAGATCAATGCTATCCAGCCACAGATTTTGCCGATACCCAACCTTCCAATGTCCCGAATCTGTTGACAATCTGTCCCTAATCGAGTTGACTCAAGGGCAGTGAAAGGCACCTCCGCAACGGGGAGATCCATTGAGCGTGCGCTACGTCCTGAGAGACCTGGACTACTTCAAGAAGACCATGGAATGCCCAGGTCGCGGGGCCCCCTACACCGTCCGCGACCTTGCGGAAGCGAGCGGCGTATCCCGCTCCCAGATCGGGCGCCTCCTCACCGCAGAGCTCGACAATCTCGACGTCAATGACGCGCACGCCATCGCGGAAGCTCTCGGTGTCGCCGTGCTGGTTATTTTTTTGCCCCCCGTGTCCCCAAAACAGGGACATGCCGTCACTGAAACACCCCCCTACAGGAAGGAGTGACCAGGTGCCCAGGCCCGCCAAGACCCCCACGCAGCCGCCGCCCGGCCACGTCTGGACCCCCGAAGCCGCCCACCGCATGGGCGTGACCGTCAAGACGCTCTGGAACTACCGCCACCTCGGCAAAGGGCCCAAGCCGGTCGTTCGAGGCCGCAAGCTCGCCTACCCGATCGACCAGATAGACGCCTGGCTCGAAGCCCAGGACAGCCCGGACCCCCAGGCAGAGCACGACTCCCGCCCCCCGGAAGCGCGCAGCTCGCCCCGGAAGAAGCCGACCGACCTCCAGCTCGCGGGCTAGCCATCAAAAAGCCCCACCCGCCGGGCTCTCACACACCGGCAGCCGGGGCTCCGCGGCCCGAGAGCCGCGCGATCCACACCTCACGAACTCACGAAACGAAAGGTGCTTCACGTGCCTGAAGAGTACTTCTACCGGAAGACCTCCTTTGAGGTGATGTTCCCCGCGGCGGGAGCATCCGACCTGTACGACCCGATCACGCGCCGCACGATGGCTCCGCGCAGCGTTCTGCTGGAGCTGTTCCGCAAGGAGACGCCCGACGAGGGCGAGCGCGAGTGGGCGCACGTTGCGGTGTACGGCCCGCGGCGCCTGAAGTCCGGCGAGCTCGGCCACGAGATCAGCTCGTTCCACTGGCAGCAGACCCGCGTCGAGGGCTCCCCGAACCGGGACAGCGTGGACCGCCCCGAGTGGCTGACGGATGGCCTCGCCGCTCACCTCCCGGACGGCTGGTCCCGTTCGCTGCTCAACCTTCCCGGCGGTGCGGCATGACGACGCCCTCCCAGCCTGCCGAGGTCGTGAAGCTCGATCTGTCCGCCGGATCCATCCATACGAAGCTGATCGACGGTCAGCCGCACGTCATCCTCAAGCCTGCTGTCGACGACTTGGGCCTCGCCTATTCGCCGCAGCTCCGCAAGCTCAAGTCCCGCTCCTGGGGAGTTGTGACCGAGACGGTCACAACTGGCGCTGACGGCAAGGCCTACACGATGGCCGCCACGACGGTCCGCAGCTTCCTCATGCTGATGGCCAACGTCAACGAGAACCGCGTTGCGGACGACGTCCGCCCGACCCTCGTCGCCTTCCAGACCGAGACCGCGGATGCGATCGAGGCGTACTGGACGCGCGGCGGTGCGATCAAGCCGAATGCGCCTCTGCCGCAACTCGACGTCCTGAAGGAACAGGTCGAGTCGCAGCGTGAGGCCCGCCTCCGCGAGATGAGCGACTACCGGGCCGTGACTCGCGCCATCTCCGGCGCTGGCGGTGACCGTGAGGACTTCCGGGACGTCCAGGACTTCATCTACCTGGAGCTGTTCGGCATGTCGGCGGAGACGATCCGTAAGCGGCAGCCGCAGGTGAACGGCAAGCGGTACAAGCGGGACAGCCGTCACGGCAAGGTCGGCGAGCTGATCCGGTCGGGTGTCGCAAAGGACCACCTGACCGAGGCGCAGTTGAAGCGCCTGGACGCGATGGTGCTGGCGATGTCGAGCCTGCTGGTCGCCTGGCATCCGGACGGTATGGCGCCGCTGAGTTCGATCCACGACGCCGTGCAGGAGTCCGCTCGCGCGATCTCCCGCGGGCCGAAGTCGATGCGAGGTGCGGCATGACCGACTACGCCGCTTCCGCTGCCCGGTTCGCCGCTGACACGCGCGGCCACGAGATGACGGTCTTGCTCGATCAGGGCATGTACCGGCACTTCGCCTTCACGGACCCGACGGGCAGCTTCTACCGCTTCGACCTGGTGA
This sequence comes from Streptomyces sp. NPDC050704, assembly GCF_040654355.1. Lineage (NCBI taxonomy): Bacteria > Bacillati > Actinomycetota > Actinomycetes > Kitasatosporales > Streptomycetaceae > Streptomyces > Streptomyces sp. NPDC050704. The sequence goes on from NZ_JBFAHW010000022.1 coordinate 44,145, forward strand.
CGTGGCCGCACAACCTGATGGTGCGCGGCGACGGCTTCTCCTTCGCCTTCTCCGTCTACCCGCCGGTCGACTTGTTCCGGCTGTTCCGCGAGTCCAGCCACAACGACATCAACCCGGGCTACTGGCAGGAGAAAGTCACCGCGGGCCGGGGCGACGTCAGGGACTGGTCGGAGGAGAAGTTCCGTGCCTGGGTTGTCGAGGAGGCCGCCTCCGCTGAGGCCCGCTTTCCCGGCGCCGTCAAGGCTGTCGGCCAGCAGATCCTGAACTCCGAGGATCACAACCTTGAGTACCGGGGGACCGCCGAGTACGCGGTCGCATCGTTCGACCACGGCGACTTCCGGCTGCGGATCCCGAACGACTGGGAGCGGGACTTCGAGGACTTCTCGTGGGAGTTCCTGTTCGCCTGCCGGGCGATCGTGTGGGGCATCGGCCGGTACGACGCGACGATCTGCGGATCCCGCTGCCCCGAGCACCCGGACCACTACTGCCGCCGGTCGCCCAAGCATCAGCCCGGTATCTGCCGAGATGTGAAGCAGAAGGGCTTCGAGTCCTGCACCTGGGACCCGGCCACGAAGCGGGTGGCTGCGTGATGGCCGAGTCGAAGAAGCCGCAGCCTGCCCAGCCGGATCCGCGTGTGGGTTTGAACCCGACGGGCCGCCCCCGCCGCTCATCGGCCGCGAGCCGCAGGAAGCACGACCGACGTAACAGCCGAGGTGAGGCCTCGTGAACGCCCCCATCTCCACCGAGGTCATCGCGAAGCTCCGGGCCCTCCGGCAGATCCACAAGGTCTCGGCGCAGAAGCTCGCCGATGCAGTCACCGATCTCGGGTTCCCCGTCAGCCGCGCGATGCTCGCCAACTGGGAGGGTGGACGGAAGGGCACGATCCCCGTCGACTTCCTGGTGCTGGCCGCGAAGGCGCTCGGCACGACCGCTGAGGCGATCCTGAACGAGCCGGTCTTCTGTCCGACTTGCAGGGGCGATGCTCCCGCCGGGTTCACCTGTAACACCTGCGGCGGTGCCTCATGACCGCCTTCGACCCCACGGTTGCTGCCCGGATCGCCAAGTCGGGCATCCCGATGTCGGCGGACCTCGTCCAGGACGCGGACCGGCTGACGGCCGAGCTTGAGGCCGAGATCCGGGAGCGCGCTGTCGCTGGCATGGTCTGCCCCGAGGCGCAGGCGAATGGCCGCCGTGACGGCATGCATGCCTGGTCTGGCGGCTCGTTCACCCATGCCCGATGCGAGCTGTGCGGTTTCACCCGGACGCGCGGTGAGCGGTCCGAGGAGACCGTCGCACTCCTCGTCGAGCTGGACCGTACCCGCGTCGAGCTCGCTGCCGCCCGGCAGGCGCTGCGCATCCGCGACACCCAGCTGGCCCGGCTGCACAACGAGATGACCGGGGGCCCGGCATGACGCTCCCGTCGAAGCGATTCCAGTCCCCGCCGCCGCACATCACCCGCGCGGACACACCGCTGGACGTGCTGCTGCAGCAGATCGCCGACAACCAGCCCGACACCACCACTGACCTGCCCTCCGAGGAGACGCCGTGACCGCTGTGACCACCATCGCCGACCTGTCCCGTCCGCTGGCGCTCCTGCGACTCCTCACCGCCGACCACCCGGAACTCCCCGCCCTCAACATCGCCATCTCGCCGAACGTCCCGGGCCGCCTCGACCTGGCCGTGCACAACGACCTCGCCGCGTTCGAGGCGTGGCGGGAGGCGCTCGGCATCGACTCCGGCGCCGTCCGGCACAACCTGCAGAGCGGTGACACCACGGTCGTCCTGACCGCGGCTGCGGAGATCGCCGACGCCCGCGTCAACCTGGTCGGCTACAGCCGCAACATGGCCCTCCTCACGGCGGTGGCCGCATGAGCACCGTCATCGAGACTCCGGCCGTCGACGACGTCGAGGACGCGCTGATCGCCCTCGACCGCGACTACTGCACCGTGTACGGCCCCAACCTGGCCGACTGGTCACGCGGGGTGCGGGGCGAGTTCTTCGAGCTGCAGCGATCACGCCGGACGATGGACCGCGAGTCGAACCCGCTGCACCCGCGGAAGTCGTCCGCAAGCCGCCGACGCAGGCATGCGAAGCAGCTCAGCTACCGGGTGCACCGCATCGCCCCGGGCGCGGCCACCATCCTCCTCACCCCCGTATGGATCGACCCAGAGGGCCCCAAGGAGCGCGTGTATGTGGTGACGGCCCGCGCGGAGGGCACCAAGCGGCACCTGAAGCTGCCCCGCGGTGGCTCACGGCAGCTCACGGCCCTCATGCAGGGTGCCTACCCGGCCGCCGACTGGAACCAGCCCCAGACCTGGCATGCCGACGGCAACGCGCTCACCACATGGCAGCCGCGGAGGGCGGCGGCATGAGCGGCCGGGAGATCGAGTCGTCGGCGATTGTCGTCCCCTGCATTGCCCCCGACGCACGGCGGCGGCTGGAACGCGCCGCGGCCGTGCGGATCGCCGACCAGGTCGCGGCGGAGAACCCGCACCCGCTCGACGACTTGATGCCGCAGTTCGCGGGCCGGCAGCTCGCCAAGGACCCGGTCATCGCCGCTGGGCTGCTCGAACTCCTCGACGCCATCGGATACACCCGCAAGGAGCAGACATGACCATGCACCTCGTGCCGAGCCGCTGGCAGAAGAAGCCGAAGCACTCTGCCGACGTCCGTATCGCCGAGCTACAGAAGGCGCACGCCGTCGAACTCGCCGAGCTCACCGAAAAGTACGAGCAGCAGCTGAGCGGCCTCCGCGTCGAGAACGTGGCCCTCCTCAACCGGCAGGCCGCCGCCGACGACTTCTTCGAGCTCCTCATGCACGACGTCGTCACCACCAACGCGGGCCTGCACCGGGTCGAGGAGTTGCGGCAGGACGCCGAGGTGGAAGCCGCGCAGATGCAGTCGGAGCGCGACGACTGGCGGGACGAAGCCCTCGCCCTCCGCGCCAAGTTCGGGCCCCAACTCGCCGCGGAAGCGAACGCGCACCGCATCGACGTGCCGCCCATGGAACGCGACACCAGCGCGATTGAGGACCAGGCGACCGGGCCGATCCCCGTCATCACCCTGCAGCAGGCCTTCGGCACCACCGACCCCGCGCACGTGCCCGCCTGGGCTAGTCGCGACTGAACTGCCGCCGCGCCGGATGACACCGGCCAGCGCGGCGGCGCCCAACGCAAAACCCCCGCCTGGGGCTAACAGGCGGGAGTCCGAGATCAGCATCCCATGGAGGGAATCCTGTGACGACCACGCTGGAACGCCTGGCCGCCGAGCCGAAACACGACCCATCGATCCTCCTTCCGAACGTGTGGTCCGAGTTGCTGCACCGCGTCGAGGTGCTGTGCCCGTGCGGCAGCACCTCGGGGGTCCGCAGCGGAGAGCTGACCACGCACGAGCCGAAGTCGACGTATGACATGAACGGCCAACGGCGCTCCGTGATCAGCGACGCGACCGGGATCGGCTGGACCTGCCGCTACAGCGGGCGCACCGTCACCCTGGACGCGGCCCTGGCGCGCGACAGCGTTCTCACTCCGGCCGAGAAGCGCGTCCGTGACACCACGCAGCACAGGCTCGAATCCGGGATCACGGACACCGCGCCCGCCGGGTACGTCCCGCCGAAGCCGATCGCCGAGCTGTTCGCGCTCGCCGACGCGAACGGGTGGACCGCGCAGCAGGCGTGGGCGCCGCGCGACGAAGGCTTCGTGATGAACATCCGAGTGAGTCGGGCGGCCGATCACGGCGCGAAGTGGCAATACAACCTGTCGTACTTCGTCGCTCCTGGCGTCGCCCGCCGGACCCAGTTCGGGCTGTCCGTCACCCCGGACCGCAGGGCTCAGCACGACACCCCGTCGATCAAGGCGATCCGCGCAGTCATCGAGCAGCACCCGGCGCCGGAGGGGGCGTGATGGTCGAGTCGAAGCTGACCATCCCGATCGACATCCAGAAGGGCTGGGGGCGGCAGGGCCAGTACACCGCCTCCATCGGACCGATCGCAGGCCGCGGCCGAACCATCGCCGAGGCGAAGAGCGACCTGCTGTCCAATCTGCTGGCAGCGCTCGCCGCCGGGTCGGTGGATCCGGCCTTCGCCCGCGACGACGACGGCGCGCTGATCGTCGCCGTGCAGGGCCTCGTCGGCGGCGTAACTCACTGGCGTGTCGGCGACGACAACCCGCGGCCGATCACCGGATGCGACGGACCGCCCCGCGAATCGCTGGAGACGACACCGCACTACACGGTGTTGGGGAGGCCGTCATGACCGTCCGCCCGCCGATAGTCGGCGCCGCCCTGTGGACCGCGGTCATGAAGAACGCCGGCGACCGCTGCGAGTGCCGCGGCGCGTGCGGCCAGAAGCACGACCCGAACCGCCGCGGCGTACAGAGCCGGTGCCCGCTGGAGAACGGCAAGCACATCAGCAAGAAGGGCAAGGTCGTGCTCATCGCGATGCCGCGCGACCCGATAGGTGAGGGCGACTTCACGACCGCAGCCCAGCTGCCGGCCCGGCGCCTGGCCGCGATGAGCACGACCTGCTATGACGCGGTGCTCGCCAAGATCCGCAAGGCCGAGAAGGCGATCCCGCCGCAGGACGACGGGCTGTTCGCCATCGACGAGTACGTCGTCAGCAAGGCCAGCCAGAAGCAGGCCGACGTGGGCGCCGCTTAGCTCCCGGCCGCCCGTCCGGTCAGGTACGGGCGGCCGGTGAATCAGAAACCCCCGAGCGGAGGCGCCGCCCGGGGATCCCGGATCGATCATCCCAGGAGAAGCGTTGAACATCGAGATCAAGGTCGACGACATCACCCTCGCCACCGTCGTCGCGGACGTCATGGACTACGACGAGGACGGTGGCCTCGTTTCGTCCGGCAAGGAGCGCACCGTCGCCGATCTGGTGGCCGCGCAGATCGTCGAGCGGGTCGTCCGTGACGACCGCTACCCGCGGCTGCGCGACAAGGTCACCGAGATCCGCGATGAGGAGATCCGGGCCGCGATCCGCCCGGCCATCGCGGAGGCAGTCACCCGGCCGATCAAGAAGACGAACGGCTACGGCGAGCCGACCGGACAGGAGACCACACTGTCCGAGGTCATCGTCGACGAGGCCCGCAAGTTCATGAAGGAGCCGGCCGACAAGTACCGGCGCGAGGCGGGCACCGTCCTCCAGCAACTGGTGCGGGCCGAAGTCGATCGGGTCTTCAAGGCCGAGATCGCCGACGCCGTCAAGCAGGCCCGCGACTTGGTCGCCGGACAGATCGGCAGCCAGGTCAGCGAGCAGATCGCGGGCGCCGTCAAGGCCGGACTCAAGGCCAAGTAGCCGACTGGCCCCACAGACCGGCGGCGCGTCGAGCCCCCCACTCCGCGCCGCCCAGGGCCGCCAGCCCTCACCAACCCCCCGGTCGGGGCTGGCGGCCCGCCTTCAGTGCACCCAGAAACGGAGAATCATGAGCACCAGCAGCCCCACCATTCCGCCGGACGTCGCCGCGCACGTCCTGAACCACTACGGCCGCGGCGGGCATCCGGCAGGCGACTGGGCGGAAGACCTCATCAGCCTCATCTCCCGTGCCGACAACCTCAACCGGGACCGCTTCGCCGCCGGATTCCCCGACTACGTGGCCGCGATCACCGCCATCAAGTACGACCCGAACGGCGTCGCCTACCTCCTCGACCTGGCCGCCGGACGTTGCCCGCGCTGCAAGAACTCCGACGGGCCCATCGCCGACGCCGGCCTGTGCGAAGCCTGCGCCCGCCCGATGCCCCTGGACGGTGCCGCGTGACCGCCGCAGCGAGCAGCGAAGAACTGGAAGAGCTGGTCGGCAACCTCGAAGACGAACTCTCCGAACTGCGCGACAACTACGCCGACGTGGCCAAGGAGCGCGACTCGCTGCAAGGGCAGGTCGACGACCTCACCGCGCGCATCGCGGGCGCCCGCGACGACATCGAGGACGCGCTTCGGGGGCTGAGCTCATGACGACCACCGTCGAAGCGCCAACTGCGGTCGAGCCCGGCCTGTACGACATCCCCGCCGAGCTGTATCACCAGGACCCCGTGCCCGGCGGCAGCCTCTCCTCAACTGGCGCCCGCAAGCTCGCCACCCAGTGTCCCGCCAAGTTCAAGTACTGGTCCGAGCACCCGCAGCCACCGAAGAAGGAGTTCGACCTCGGGACTGCGGCCCACACGCTCGTCCTCGGCAACGGTCCCGAGCTGGTCGTCGTCAACGCGGAGAAGTGGACCACCAACGCAGTCAAGGCTGAGGTCGCCGCGATCCGCTCCGAGGGCAAGACGCCGCTCAAGCCGTCCGAGCTGGAGCAGGTCAAAGCCATGGTCGCTGCCCTGCGGGCCGACCCCGAAGCCTCGGCACTCCTCGATCCCGAGTCCGGTGTCGCCGAACGGTCCGCGTTCTGGGAGGACAACGGCATCTGGCGGCGGGCCCGCTTCGACTGGCTGCGCCACGACGGCCAGCTCGTCGACTACAAGACCACGAAGTCGGCGAACCCCTTCGACCTGCCGAAGGTGATCCACGACTGGGGCTACCACCAGCAGCAGGAGTACTACCTCGACGCCGGACTGGCCCTCGACCTGATCGACCCCGAGAAGCCGTTCCAGTTCGTGCTGCAGGAGAAAGAGCCGCCCTACCTGGTAGTCATCACGACCTGCGACCCGATGGCCCGCGAAGTCGGACGCCACCTCAACACGGTCGCCCTCAACGCCTACGCCTTCTGCCGCGAGTCCGGCGAATGGCCCGGCTACATGCCCAACCCGATGGTCTCGCTCCCCTCGTGGGTCGAGCGCCAGTACGCCTAGGAGAAGCCCACATGACCCAGCCGCTCGGCCAGCCCGTCCGTGCAGGACGTCAGCAGCAGCCGCAGGCCAACGAGTACGACGACGGCCCGTTCACCTTCCGGCCCGCCACCAAGGACGGCGCCAAAGCGCGCGTCTCCATCCAGGGCGTCTCCGGCTCCGGCAAGACCTGGACGTCCCTCGCCCTCGCCCACGGCCTCGCCCTCGGTGAGCGGTTCGCGGTCATCGACACCGAACGCGGCTCCGCGTCCCTCTATATCGGCGACCGCGGCATCCAGTTCGACTCGCTGCCGATGCACCGCTACGACCCTCGCGACCTCGTCAAGGCGCTCGCCTCCGCCGCGAAGGCCCGCTACCCGGTCGTCATGGTCGACAGCCTCTCCCACTATTGGAAGGGCACTGACGGCACCCTCGACCAGGTCGAGAAGGCCAAGTCGAAGTACGGCGGGAACAGCTTCGCGGGGTGGAAGGACGGCACCCCCATGCAGAACGACATGGTCGAAGCGTTGCTCGCCTACCCCGGTCACGTCGTCGTGACGATGCGATCGCAGACCGAGTGGGTGTTGCAGGAGAACGACCGCGGACGCAAGGAACCGACCATGGTCGGGATGCGCGCCGAGCAGCGCAAGGGCATCGAGTACGAGTTCGGCGTCGCTGCGGAGATGGACATCACCAACCGGCTGCGATTCCTCAAGTCCCGCTGCCCGTCCCTGCACCAGCAGGTCATCGAGAAGCCCGACGGCGACCGTGACATCGCCAGGCCGCTCCTCGACTGGCTGAACGACGGCAGTAAGCCGCTCGACGCCAGCGCGTGGATCGATGCCGCGTTCGCGGACGACGCCACCGTCGACGGACTGCTCTCCCTGTACCGCGAAGTCGAGTCGCACAGCGCCCTCGCCACCCCGCTCCTGCACCCGCAGACCGGCCAGCCGACGACCCTCGGCGACGCCATCAAGGAGCGCGGCGTCGCGCTCAAGAACGCCCAGCAGTAGCCCGCACACGCAACGGGCCGGCCGCGGGCAATGCGGCCGGCCACCAACCCAGAACACCACAGCCTGGAGGAGCCCACCATGGCCCGCAAGCTCAACCCCGCCGAACGTCTCGCCTCCGCCGAGAAGGATGTCCTGCTGGAGGAGATCGCCGACCAGTCCTCGTGGGATCAGTTCATCGTCGAGCAGGCCGTCTTCCACTTCGGACAGCGGCACGACGAATGGTCCTGCAACGACCTCCGCGACGTGCTGCCGGAACTCGGTCACGGCTTCCTCGGCGCCGCTATCAACTCGCTGCGCGTCGGCGGAATCATCGCCCACACCGACCGCATGGTGCCATCCACGCAGGTCAACACGCATGCGCATCGCATCGCGGTGTGGACGCTCACCGACAAGGGCCACCGTATCGCCGCCGCACGACGAGCTGCCCGCGCCGACCAGAGGCGGGCTGCCTGATGTGCGACATCGCCCTGTTCTGCGGCCTGTTCGGCCTGCTCCTCGGCCTCGTCGCCGTCATCGCATCCATCGCCGACCGCAGGCACAGGAGGCGGACGTGATGGGCGAGGTCACCCCCGAGACGGTCAACGGCCTGGTCAACGCCTGGCTGTGGCTCGCCGACACCACCGAAACCTTCGGGCCCGGACTTGCTCTTGCGGGCGCCGCATGGGCGGTCCGGTGGGCGGGATGCCGGGCCATCGACTACGCCTGCCGCCGCCACACGTTGGCCGCCTGGCGCCGACAACTCGACGAGCCGCCCATGCAGGCCGGACACGACCAGCCGGACCTCGAAGAGTGCACCGCCATCTGGAACGCCGACACCCGGAAGGAGAAGCCGTGACCAGGCCTATACCGCCCCACGGAAGCCAGGGCCGCTACAAGGGCACCCTGAGCGGAAGCCGCCCGCCCTGCCGCTGCCCCAAGTGCGTCGCCGGAGCCTCCCGGGCCGGTCAAGAACGCACACTCGACCGGCTGGCCGGAAGGCCCCGCCGCATCGACGCCGCACCCATCATCGCCCACCTGCACAAATGCATCGCGACCGGCATGAGCCAGTGCCTCATCGCCCGCCACGCAGACATCGACCAATCCACCATTAGTCGCCTCCTCCAGCGCCCCAACCCGAAATGCCAGCGCACCCAAGGCGAACGCATCCTCGCCGTCCGACCCGGCGACTTCAGCACCCAAGGGATGCGGCCCTCCATCGGAACGGTGCGACGCATCCGCGGTCTGTACGCGGCCGGCCACGGCCCGCGGAAGGTCGGCCAGATGATGGGCATCGCAGAGACCCGCCTCATCGACATGGCCCGAGGTATCTGCGAGCACGTCACCCTCAAGACCGACCTGGCCGTGCGGGAAGCGGTCGCTTCCCTCCACGCCCAGCCGGGTACCGACGTCCAGGCCCGTGCCCGCGCGCTACGTGAAGGCTGGCCGCCGCTCGGCGCCTGGGATGACATCGACGACCCGAACGCGGTCCCTGAGTGGACGGGCTTCTGCGGCACCGACCGCGGTTACTGGGCCCATCGCAACCAGCAGCTCCCCATGTGTGACCGCTGCACGAAAGCCCACGAAGCGTGGCTCGACAAGCACGCCGACCTCACCGTGCAGGAACTCAACCAGGCCCGCTTCCGGGCCCGTGCCGCCGCCTCCCACCGCGAAGCCGACCTCGCCCACGACGCCCGCGAGTTGATGCGGGTCTCCGGGCTCGACGTGGCGCTCGCCGCCGAACGGCTCGACGTCACACGGCAGCACCTCCAGCAAGCACTCGTCCGCCACCCCGACACCGAAACGGAGCTCGCCGCATGAGCGCCCGCAAGCCTGCCACGAAGCCCCGTGTCGCCACGCACCGGCCCGCCCAGCGCCGCCGCAGGTACCGCCACGACGAATACACCGCGGTCGACCTCTTCAGCGGCTTCGGCGGACTCACCAAAGGCATCGAGGACGCCGGATTCACAACGATCATGGCCGCGAACCACAACCCCTACAAGGTCCAGATCCACGAGGCGAACCACCCGGACGCCGAACACTGGATTGCAGACCTCGTCAACCCCGAATCCTCCGACTACCACTCCGCCCGCGACCTCCCGAGGGCCGATCTCCTCGCCGCCGGCGTGAGCTGCGTCAACCACTCCCAGGCCAACACGGTGAAGGCGTACTCGCAGCGGATGTCCCTGTTCGACCTGGACGACCCCGACTTCGACGCCCGCGTCACGAAGTCCGAACGCGACCGGGCCACCGCGAATTGCGTCCTGCACTACGCCGCCGAGCACCACCCATGGATCATCCTCGTCGAATGCACGACTGAGCTGTACTCGTGGGGCCCGGCGATCCCCGGCAAGCCGAAAATCGGCGACGGATCCACCTACCGCTGGTGGCTCCAGCAGTTCGACCTCCTCGGCTACCACGGCACCGTGCTCTACCTCAACTCCCAGTTCTTCGGCGTACCGCAGTCCCGCGACCGGGGTTACTGGATCTTCTGGGACAAGACCCTCCCCGCACCCGACCTCGACCACCGGCCCGTGTCCCGCTGCCACCACTGCGACAGGGACGTTGAAGCGGTGTGGACGTGGAAGACCGGCGTCCCGGAAAGCGGACGGGTCTGCTACGGCAAGCAGTACGAGTACCGGTGCCCCAGCTGCCGCCGCGCCGTCGTCCCGCCGATGACACCGTCGCTGGCCGCCCTGGACCTGAGCGACCTCGGGACGCGCCTCGGCGACAAGCCGGTCAAGACGTTCGCGGACGGGTTCGTCGGACCGCTTGCGCGGGCGACTATGGCCCGCGCGGAGCGCTGTCGGTCACGGTTCGCCGAGTTCCCCGCAGTGCTCATGCCGGCGAAGGCCGTGCACGGCAGCGAGCGGCACCCGTGGCAGCCGCTATCAACGCAGACCAGCCAGCAGGAGACGTCGATCCTGTCGACCGGCACGGTCACCTCGCCGATCGCGCTCGCGGTGGACAACTACCAGGGCGGCCCGCGCGGCGCTGATACCCCGCTGCCCACCCAGGTCGGCAGCGAGACGCTCGCCGTCGTCTCCTCCGGAGTCATCCCGTTCCGACAGAACACCGTGCCCACGATGCACAGCGAGGCCATGCCGACGGTCACCTCCGACCAGATCCCCGGCTTGCTCACCGCCGCCGGAATCATCAAGAACAACGGCTCCATCAATGAGGCGAAGTACCGCGCCCACCCCGTAACCAACCCGCTGGGAACCCTCGTCGGCTCCGCCGCCTCCCAGGCCCTGCTGTTCTCCGGATGGGCGCACGACGACCTCAGCAACGACCCGATGGCGCCGTTCATGGCGGAGTGGCGGGCCGCCCTCGCCGACCTGCCGTTGGAGGAGTGCTACTTCCGCATGATGGCCGCCCACGAGGTCGGCCGCGGGTGCGGCTTCGACGTCGACTTCCCCGAGCACAAGGGCACGTTCCGCGTCTGGGGATCTGCCCGCAACCAAGTCGACGGCTTCGGAAACGCCGTATCCAAGCAGGTCGGGACCTGGATCGGCGCCCGACTGCGGGCCGTCCTCCACACCTCCCAGGACCGCGGCCCAGAACTCGCCACCGCCGCCTAGCCCGGACACGACGAAGCCCCGCCGATGAGGCGGGGCCGGAGGAGAAGGAGGGGGAGCGATGAGGTCAGGACTCGGCGATGTTCTTCGCGGCGGCGATGTCGCGCTGCACCTTGGGGTCCGGTGCGATCTTCGCTACCCACTCGCGGGTCATGCCGGACCAGCGCGCCATGTCGGAGGGGCCCTTGCCTTCGGCGCGCCACTTCACGAACAGCTCCCGCAGGGCTGCGTCGTCGCGCTCGAACGCGGCTTTCGACCGCTCGCGCTTGCGGGCGGCGGCTCGGATCTCCTCCTCGGCGGTGGTCATGCAACTCATGTTGCCATGCGCGGTCGCGATTCCGCTACGCGATCGCGGTCATCACTCGCGCACAGCGTATGCGAACGGTATTCTCGTGTCTGGGGTCGAGAGATCACCGAGAACGGGCCGCCCTGAGGCCCTGGTTCCGTGCGCCTAGATCCCTGTCAACACCCTCAGGAAGAAGTCATCGAATGCCCCGCATCCGAACCGTGAAGCCCGAGTTCTGGGAGGACGAGCTCCTCGGCGTCATGCCCCGCGACGCGCGGCTGCTTTTCATCGCCACGTTCAACATGGCGGACGACGAGGGGATCCTGCGCTGGACGCCGGCTTACATCAAGGCGCAGGCGTTCATGTACGACGACGACTTGGCGATCGGCGACGTCGGCAAGCTCATGCAGTGCCTCGCCGACTCGGGCCTCGTCTTCCCGTTCATCGGGGGCGTGGCCCGTCAGCAGATGGCCGTGGTCGTCAACTTCCGCAAGCACCAAAAGATCAACCGGCCACAGAAGAGCAAGCTCCCTGCGCCGTCGCTGGGTAACTGGCAGGTTCGCGCGATGTATGCCCGGCGCGACGGTTGGACGTGCCAGCTGTGTGGCGGCGGCATCCCGGAGAAGCCGGTCAGTAACGACTCGCACAACCTGTCCATCGATCACATCCGGCCGGTGTCCGCGGGGGGCACCGATCACCCTTCCAACGTTCGCGCGGCGCACCAGGCGTGCAACAAGAGCCGTCGCGACACCCCGGACGGGGAGGAGTTCATTCCGCCCCGGAGCCTCTCCGGTCTTGAAGCCTCACTGAACGACGCACTGAACCGTTCACGGAACCATTCACTGAATGACTCAGTGAACGAATCTGACGCAGCGTTCAACTCAGACCGTCACGCGGATGCAGACAGTGAGGTTTCTTCACTGAACCATTCACTGACGGAAGGGAAGGGAAGGGAAGGGAAGGGAACAGGGAAGGGAACCCCCCACCCCCCCGCCTCCCAGTCATCCGACCGCCCCGCCGTCGTGCAGACGGGCGAGAGGGCCATCGAGGACCAGATGACCGGGTCCTTTCTCGACCGCTACCGCGCCGGCAACGCCTACAGCCAGCGACAGGTGCGCAAGGTCGTCGCCGACACCCTCGCCAACGGCACGAACCCAGACGAGCTCTGGAGCGCCTTGGAGCGCCTTGGCTCTCTGTCCAAGCCGGTGAGCCCCGGCACCCTCCAGTTCGCCTTCTCCGAGATTCGCGCCCAGAAGGCCAACAACGTCGTCGAGATGCGCCCCTCCACCGCCGACCAGCGCTTCGCAGCCGGCCAGGCCCTCGCTGCCAAATTCCGTGCGCAAGAACAGCGCGCCCTTGAGGCCGCGCCCGACGCCAACCAGGAGCCCGCATGACCCTCGCCGAAACGGCCGACCTGCTGTCCATCGCAGCCGCCATCGACAAGCGCACGCTCGGCGAATCCGACGTCGTCGCCTGGCAGATGGTCCTCGACGACATCCCGTTCGACGCCGCCCGCGACGCCCTGCGAGCCCACTACCGGGAGACGACCAAGCACGCCATGCCCGCCGACATCGTCCGCCGCACCAAGCCGAAGGCCGGCTACGAGTCCAACGTCGAAAAGGGGATCTTCTAAGTGACCGACGAGTTCGGCCCCGACTTTCCGCCGTTCGAGCGGAAGCCGCCCAACGACATCGACGCCGAGAAGTCGGCGCTCGGCTCCTGCCTCATGTCGCAGCGGGCCTGCGCCGAAGTCCTTGCCGCTGTCGCCCCCGAGGCGTACTACAAGCCGCAGCATGCGACGATCCACCGCGCCATCGCCGACTTGTTCGTGGCTGGCCAGCCCGTCGACCAGATCACCCTGGGCAAGTACCTGGCCGACCGCGGGGAGCTCAGCAAGGTCGGCGGCCAGTCGTATCTGGTTGAGCTCGTCCAGTCGGTGCCCACGCCGGGCACCGGTGGGTGGTACGCCGACATCGTCCAGGACCGTGGCCTGCGCCGGGCGCTGATCGAACTCGGCACCCGGCTCGTGCAGATGGGCTACAGCCCCGACGGCGAGACCAGCGAACTCATCGAACGCGCCGTCACCATGTCCCGGGAACTGCGGGACCGCACTGGCGACGAAGACGACATGCCGACCGAGGACATCCTCGACTTCGTCCAACACGAAGACACCTACGACTGGATCGTGCCCGGCCTCATCGAGCGCATGGACCGACTGATCCTCACCGCGGGGGAAGGCGGCGGCAAGTCGGTCCTGCTCCGACAGATGGCCGTCACCCTCGCCGCGGGCGTCCACCCGTTCGAGACGTGGAAGACCATCGACCCGATCAAGGTGCTGGTCCTCGACTGCGAGAACGGCGAAGCCGCATCCCGCCGCAAGTTCCGGCCCTTGCTCGCCGCTGCCGACAGCCTCGAACTGCCGGTCCGCCGCGGCCAGTTCCACATCCGCTGCCGCCCCGAAGGCCTCGACCTCACCCGGCCACAAGACCGGTCATGGGTGATGCGCCGCGTTGAGGACTTCAACCCCGACCTGCTGATCATCGGCCCGATCTACCGGCTCCACGCAGGCGACCCCAATAGCGAAGAGCTCGCCCGGAAAGTCTCCGTCGTCCTCGATGAAGCCCGCGCCACCGCCGGATGCGCCGTCTTCATGGAAGCCCACAGCCCCCACCACAACGGCTTCGGCCAGCACCGCACCCTGCGCCCCGTCGGCTCCTCGCTGTGGATGCGCTGGCCCGAGTTCGGTTTCGGCCTGCGCCCCGTCGAAGACGAGAAGTCCGCCGAAGACGGCGACGGCGCCCGCGGCCGTCGCTTCATGCCATGGCGCGGCATGCGCGACGAACGGGCCTGGCCGCAATTCATCAAGCAGGGCGAGAAGTGGCCGTGGATCTCCTACCGGCCCATCGACACCAACGAATTCACAGGCCACTCCGAGACAGGAGCCATCTGGTGAACGAGCAAAACGACTGGGAGGAGTACGTCGAGCAACTCCTCAAGGACTGCACCGACCGTCAGGCGACCGCGAACCTGCGCGCCGGGCGTGCGACGGACAGCAGCCTCGACGAGCAGGCCGGCATCGCAGCCCTCCCGACGATCTACCGAGGGACCGAGTTTCGGTCTCTACTGGAGGCCTCGTGGGCGGCAACCCTGGACTCCTTCGGCATCGCGTGGGAGTACGAGCCGGAGACCTTCGTCCTTCCGTCCGAAGTCCGGTACCTGCCTGACTTTCATCTGACCGAGATAGGCGTCTGGCTTGAGGTCAAAGGGCCCGGCATACCTCGGATCGAAAAGGCCTACGAGCTCGGCAAGATGCTCGCCTGCGGCTGCGAGGACCTCTCCTGCGCGTGCTCCTGGGCCGGTGGTGAAATGGTCATCATCGGCCACCCGCCCAAGCCGTTCGACCCGTGGAGCGACGAGAAGTACAGCCACTGGCCCGGCCGCTCGAAAGCCGAGATCGCCCGGAACCACGGCGGCTTCATCCGCTGGACATCGACACGCCGCCACAACTCCTGGCTGACGCGCTGCTCCGGCTGCGCGCGCATGTCCTGGGTCGAGGGCGTCAGGCTCCTCCGCTGCCCGGTATGCGGCGCTTCTTCCGAGTCCCAGCTCTACCGCGACTTCGAGGACGGCTTCGAGTTCGTCCGCCTTCCCTGGCTCTCCGCTGCATCCGTGCAGCCCGACGCGGGCGAGGCCGCCTGATGCGGATGTCGCCCGTTGATCCGCGCCCGGCGGGGACCGGGCGGCGACCAGAACGCGCGCCTGCCCGGCCCTCCCTCGCAACGAACTCACCGACAGGAGAACCGATGTTGAGCACCGAGCAGTGGGCCACGATCCGCGGCCTCGTCGACTGGCTGGACCGCAGCAACGGCCGCAGCCAACAAGAGATCACCCTCCGCCTGCTGAAGATTACCGAGGAGGCGGGTGAGGCAGCCCAAGCCTGGATCGGCGTCATGGGGCAGAACCCGCGCAAGGGCGTCACCCACACCCATCCGCAGGTGCAGGACGAACTCTGCGACGTCATCGTCACCGCCGCGGTCGCCCTGGCCAGCCTCGTCGACAACCCCGGCTACGTCCTCGACCAGAAGCTCGCGAAGATCACGGCCCGGTCGGAGGCGTCCTGATGGCCCGCCACATTCGTGCCGTCGCCGTCGACGCCGTCCTGGCCCGCAACGGCTACGAGCCGTCCGAGTTCGTCGACGGCGACTGGGGGCCCGGCTACCGCACCGCCCAGGACGGCCGCCGCCAGGTGAACGTCTTCCACGACGGGCCCGGCGAGCAGGACGGCATCGAGCGCTACCGGCTTGAACTGCAGGCCGCCGGCTACCACGTGATCCCCGACCAGCAGCCCGGCGGCGGACGGCGCCGACTCCACGTCACCAAGCCCTAACCCCGCCGGCCGCGCACCGAGACGACAGTCCAACGATCAACATCCACGCGAAGGAGCCCCGTGACCGACCTCCACCTGATCATCAGCCGCCCCGCGCCCGGCCACTGGCACGCCCGCCTCGACGTCGCCGAAGCCCTCGAAGCCGCGGGCTGGACCGGCGACGCACCCACCCTCCTCGGCAAGGACGGCGCCTTCTGGGGTGTGACGAGCGTCGACGACGACTCCAAGCTCACCTGCCCGAACGACACCGTCATCGAGTTCCCCGCCGGCACCCCGACCGTCGTGGTCGTCGCCGCCTGCCTCGCCGCCGCCGACCAGCCCGTCTGACCTGCCCTCCGGTTACCGACCAGCCCACCCCAGGAGACCGAAATGACCGACCCGACCCTCCGGATCCTCAGCCTCGGCGCCGGGGTGCAATCCACCAGCGTGCTTCTCCTCGCCGCCGAGGGACGCCTCCCCAAGCCTGACGCGGCGATCTTCGCGAACACCGGCTGGGAGCCGAAGAAGGTGTACCGCCACCTCGAACGCCTGAACCGCGAAGTGGCCCAGCCCGCAGGCATCCCGATCTACGAAGTGTCCGCCGGGAACATCCGCAACGACGCCCTCGACCCCCTCCACCGCTTCGCCTCCATGCCGCTGTTCATCAAGAACCAGGACGGCGGCGACGGGATGACCCGACGCCAGTGCTCGAACGAGTACAAGGTCAAGGTCATCAAGGCGCAGACCAGGGTGCTCCTCGGCTATCCGCACCCGAAGCCCGTGCCGCGCGGCGTGTACGTCGAGCAGTGGATCGGCATCTCCCGCGACGAGATCGGCCGCGCCAGCGACGCCGACGTGAAGTACATGCGCAACGCCTTCCCCCTCCTCGACATGGGGGGGGCGGCCGACGGCCGCGAAGGCTGGACCCGCGACGACTGCCAGCGCTACCTGAACATGCGCGGCTACGGCGACACCCCCAAGTCCGCCTGCATCGGCTGCCCGTTCCACGGCAACGCCCAGTGGCGTCGCATGCGGGACGAGGAGCCGGAGGAGTGGGCGGACGCGGTCGCCTTCGACCACGCCATCCGTTCCGGAAACGCGCGGGGCAACGCCAACGGGAAGCCGCTCCTCGGCGAGGCGTACCTGCATCGGTCGCGTCTGCCGCTCGACCTGGCGCCGATCGACCGGGTCACCGCGCACGAGTGGCGCCAGAAGCAGACCGACATCTTCGGCCAGATCGCCGATGCCGAGCTCGAAGAGGGCGACCCGGACGGCTGCTCGCCGTGGTCCTGCCGCTCCGGCCAGCCCGTGACCGTCGACCCTGCGGCTTGACCGACGGACAGCACCGGCCGGGCGCATCGGTAGTGCGCCCGGCCGGCACCTCGAACCCTACGCAGCCCGTCCCTGCACCCGACTGGAGAACCCGAACCCATGAACGCTGACCCGCAGACCCCGGCTACCCGGATCCGCGCCTATCTCGACGCCCTCCCCGGCACCGTGAACCTCGGCGCCGAGTTCGCCTACGGCAGCCAGTTCCGTTCGGAGGAGTGGCCGCACGACTCGTACCCGCTGACCCGGGATGACGTTGAGGCGCTGCTTGCCGAGCTGGCCCGTGCTCGGGCCGAAGTGCACCAGTACCGGACGGCGTTGCAGGGAGTCGCGCGTGCTGCTGCCGTGCCTGTTGCCGTACCGCCCACGGTGGAACGCCGCGACCGGTACGCGCAGGCGATCTGTGAGGCCACGGGCGAGAGGTGGCCCGCACAGGCGTTCTGGACGGAAGCGAACGCGGTGCTGGCCGTCGCGGACGCCGAGCAGGCCGCCATCCGCCGCGAGCGTGACCTCGCCATCGCCCACGACCGGCAGCCGTACCCGACCGCGTGGGCCTACGAGCAGGCGTGCGCAGCGCTGCATCGGAAGGAGGCCGCGATCGCCCGGGTGCTGGAGTTCGCGGCCAGCCTCGACGAGACCGGCCGTCAACTGGCCGGGCCGGAAGCTGTGCATCCGGTGGCCGCGCACATCCGGCACCTGCTCGACACGCAGCCCGTCGACAGCCCGAGCCGTGTGGCCGACGAGGAGCAGCAGCCCGAGACGCAGGCCGTGACGCTGCCGTTCACCCACGCCGACGACGACAGCGACCAACTGATCATCGGCGTCACCATGGCCTCCACGCTCGACGGCCAGGCGTCCATCGTCTACGTCTGCGCGCAGCAGTTCAGCGACGACGGCACGGAACAGACGACCGTCTACGTCCGACCGGAGCGCGTGGAGCAGGTCGTCACGGCTCTGCGGGCGGCGCGCAGCAAGGCGGAGGAGCAGCCCGCCGTTGTCGCCGAGCCCGGCAAGGAGTGCGCCGCGTCGATCTCCGGCAACTGCCTTGCCGAGGCCCAGTCCGAGACCGGATGCGCGACCGAAGACGGCGAGTGCATCTACGCGGGCCAGCCCGGCAAGGAGCCCACGTCGTGATCTTCGAGGCGATAGAGGCGATGGAGTACGTCGCCCACGCGCTCGCCGTGTGGCTCGTCATCGGCGCAGCGATCCTCACCGCCGTCGGCTGGGCTGCCGCGTGGGCAGCGCGTGCCGCATGGCGGCGCCTCACAGGGGCCAGGAGCGCCGTAGACGCCACGGAAGCCCCTCGCTGCCCTCAATGCGCTCCTGGCGCCCTAGAGACCCCGTACAGCGAATCCGGCTACCAGGAGGCAGCGTGAGCACCCACCGCCTCGACGTCCCCGAACTCCACCGCAGACTCGACGCCCACCGCCAAGACCTCGGCCTCACCTGGCGTGCCGTCGGACGCCAAGTCGGCCTCCCCGTCTCCACGTTCACCCGCATCAGCAAAGGCCGCAGTCTCGAAGCCGACGCCCTCGTCACCCTGCTGGTCTGGCTCGACCTCGACAACGAGATCGCCGTGCTCATCGAACCCGGCCAGCCCAAGGTCCCGTGCCCTGACTGCCGCCGCCTGTTCGAGCCGAAGAACGACGGCACCGTCCGCGCCCACAACTGCCCCGAGCAGACCGCGTGACCGCCGCCCGTCTCGCCCACACCAACCGGAGAACCACCGTGACCTACATCGACGACATCCGCACCGCACTCGACTCGCAGACACCCGGACTCGCCCCCGAACTCCTCGACCTGTACACCCTCCTCGCCCTCGTCCAAGGGCCGAACGTGCGACTCGCCGACATCCACGACGCGTGGGCCATCTGGCGCTCACGCACACGTCCGGACCACCGGTCGATCGTGCCGTTCAACGACCTCACCCCAGAGGTGCAGGCTCTTGACCAGCCCTACGCGGACGCCGTGGCCCGCGCCGTCACCGGAGGCCAGCCGTGATCACCTACCTGATCCTCACCGCCACCCTCAGCGCCAGCGCCGGCTTCACCCTCGGCTTCCGCATGCGGCCCTTCACCCCGCCGGCACCCGGCTGCCCATGCCGAGGCCAGACCGCACTCGACGCGCAGGCCACCGTCGAGCAGCGCGACGAACCCCACTGCGAAGACGTGATCCGTGGCGCCCGCCTCAACAGCCTCGGCGTACTCCTCTCCCGCATCGCCAACGGCATCACCCTCACGTCCGACGAGGCGCAGCTCCTCATCGACCACATCGACATAGAAGTCCGCGAAAGCACCACGGCCCGCGAGATCGCCAACAGCGCCACACGGAGGACCCGATGACCGCCCTCGACCGCCTCCGCCAACTCTGCGAAGGCCTCGCCGCACAACCACCCACACACCCCAACCCAACCCCCCACATCCTGTGCGCCCAGCACCACCCCACCAGCCACACC
Organism: Streptomyces sp. NPDC050704; assembly: GCF_040654355.1. Taxonomy (NCBI): domain Bacteria; kingdom Bacillati; phylum Actinomycetota; class Actinomycetes; order Kitasatosporales; family Streptomycetaceae; genus Streptomyces; species Streptomyces sp. NPDC050704. The sequence goes on from NZ_JBFAHW010000022.1 coordinate 63,910, forward strand.
ACCATCTGCGACCAGGCCGCCGGCCACGACACCCACCAAGGCGCCAGCCACGACCGGCGCGTCACCTGGACAACCGAGCCCCGACCCAACCCCGCCACCAACATCCGAAGCGACCAACACCCGTCGGCAGCCGGACGAACCCCTCAAGGAGACGACGTGACCGACCAGCCGGCACCCGAGACCAGCACCCTGTTCGTGCCCCCGGCCGCCCGCAACCTGCCCCTGGCCGCCCTCGACTCCGCCACCGCAGGCGCCGACATGCTCGACGCGACGGCACGCACCCCCACCGGCCGCAACCTGCTCGCCCACGCACTCGTGCAGCTCGCCCGCGACGGGTGGCTACGGGTTGAGCCGGGGGAGGGGTTCGAGCCGCGTGGCGGGGCGCCGTCGGCCGCCACGCCCCCGCAGGACGGACTCAGCGGCCCCCAGGACGGCCCGGAGGTGCCGGAAGCGGGCGCGGAGCCGCGAGGAGGGCCGAGCGGGGCGGAGACGGGCGTACAGGGCCGCGAGACGCTGCGGCAGCAGTACGCGGCAGCCATCGACGAGGTGACCGGAGGAATCTGCCCCGGCGACATCATCGACGCCGCCCTCGCCGTCCACCACCGCGACACCGCGCAACTGCGGCGCGAACGCGACATGGCGCTCACCGCCGCCGACGAAGCGCGCGGCCTCAACCAGCGCATCACCACTGAAGCCGCACGACGGGGCGTCATCAGCATCGACGGCATACGCCGCATCGGCGGCGTCACCGACCAGATCCAGGAGCAGCCGTGAAGGTCATCGTCAACTACGCCTGGTGCTTCTCCCACGGCACCCTCCACCGCTTCCGGTACCGGGAAACGCCCTGGTGCACCGCCCAGTGGGTTTCGCTCGACGCCTACAGCGAAGAAGCCGCACTCGCCGTCAAGCAGCGCGCATGGGGCGGCGCCCGCTTCCTCCACGAACTCCCCGCCGAACAGCAGCTGGCCATCGCCGGCGGCGAGGCAGGGGAGCAGCCGTGAACGTGATCGACCGCATCCGCGACCTCTGGGCCCGGCTGCACGGCAACACCCCGCGCTACTGCCACGACTGCCGGCGCCGCATCCGGGGCGCCTACCGCAGCGACATGGACGCGCCCGTCACCCGGCCCATCCACCGATGCTGGCCCGACTGCCCGCCGACCTGACACGACGACGCCCCCGCCCGGATCACTCCGGTACGGGGGCGCGCTGCTGCGTCTAGAACCGTCCCGTGCAGGCGAGGCAGATCCGTGCCGTACTCCACTCCGCAAACGACCGCTGGTACGCCTCAACGCCCGCATGCATCACCGCACCCCAGACGAGACCGCCCACCGCCACCAGCAGCCCGAGCAGTACCTCGCCAGACACTGCGAACGCGATACCCGCCGCTACCGCCAGCAGGGCCACCCAGTACCGGGCCTCGACCTTGCTCGGCGGCGCGTACTTCACCCGCAACGGCGACTCCGCCGGCAGCGCCTGCCAGTAGTGGGCGAGCTTCTCGATATTGGTCGACGAGCACGTCTTGCACTGCATACCAACCCCCGGCATCCGCACGGCACTTGACCGCAGGCTCGCCAACCGGGGGACGGGCGGCAAGTCGTACCGCCCGGTGTGTGAGCGGCGGCACAACCCAGACGCGGCAAGGGCCCCACCTGGCGCAGGCGGAGCCCTCAGGTAGCGGTGCGGCTACACGCTGGGAAGCTCATGCCATGACTCGGCTGCCAGCAATGTGAGGCGATCAAGCCTCGCGCGTGCGCACGCACTACGGCTGGGCTTCGCCCCGAAATATTTGCCTGCCGCGGAAGCGGGAGTGTTTGCCAGCCAGTGTTGAGTAACCCCGTGTAGGTCTTTTAGGGCCGCGTTCACGAAGTGTTCCGTCAGGAAGTGTTCGTGGTGGAAGGCTTCGCCACTGACACCTTCCAGAGGTCATCTCTCCGAGGTGTCGTAGACCGTCAGGATCGTCACGAAGTCCCCTGCTCCCGGCTTCCCCTTGGGGACCTTCGTCTTCACTCGGGTCATGTAGCCGACCGCCTCCAGCTCGGCGAAGGCCCGCCGGAAGGCCCGCTTGCTCTCGGCCTGGGCGCCGCGGTGCCGGTCGGCCGTCTCCCACAGCTTCGCCGCGTTGGTCTGCCAACCCGGCCGGTGCGCGAGCATCTGGATCAAGACCAGACGGGCGAGGGCACTCAGGCGCTCGTCGTTCACCAACTCGTTGGGGATTTGGACGAAGTTGTTCTTCGGCTTCGACCGCTCCACGATCAGCACGCGGTCACCGCCTGGTGGCGACATGGCGGTGTCATCGGTATCGTCATGCGTAGACCTCGCTTGGTGGTGAGGGTGAACGAAGCGGGTGGCGACCCGCTTTGGATAGGCGAACGGCCGGACGGAATGAGCCCCGTCCGGCCGCTGTCTTTTTGCAGATAATTCTAGTGGCGAATGGGTCTCAAGTGGCCGCATTCGCCTGGCAATTCGCCCTTAGATCCAACTCGTGACGAACGGTTCCGAAAGCTCCGGCAGGCCGACCTCGAAGACCTGCGCGAGCAGGTAGCGGGCCATCGTGTCGTGTTCAAGCTCGCTGCGCCCCGTCGGCATGGTCAGATACACCTCGCCGCTCCTCCGCTGCACGACCGCACCGAAGAACTCGCGGTCCGTGATCGAGCTGTCGACGATCTCAACGCCGGCCTCAGCAAGCAGGTCGTCCAGTGGGGAGTCGAGGATGCGGTCGGGCGACAGGGGCGGCGTGACGTATGCCGCAGGCGGCATCGCAGGGTCGCGCAGTAAGGTGTTCATGAGACCTCTTCTCTAGCGGGGAGTGGTTGTTGATCGGCGAGCGTGAACTCGCTGGTCGAAACGGCCGGGGTGTTGACGCACCTCGGCCGCTCGCTTTTCCGCTACTGACGCTAGGCCACTTTCGGCCCCTGCTTGCGCAGTTGGTTACAGATCCAGACTGTTGGCGATCTGGTCGTCTAGCTGGGCGGATCGCGGATTTGCCTGATCCGATAGGATGTGTCGCGTCTCCGTCCCCTCGCGCGGACATATCGGCCGCCGGCCAAGGGTGGCCGGAAGACGTCAGTGCGGCAGGATGCTGTCGAGGTACTCCTGCACTGGGCCGAACAAGCCGTAGGGCACGTACTCCGCGATCTCCGAGTGGGCCACCCAGGCGACCGCGTCCAGCTCCTCGTCATCCGCCACATGCGCCGTGCCCTCGAGCACCTCGCAGGCCGTGTACGACATCAGCCGGCCCGTCTTCGGGTGCACGCGCTCCCCAAGCAGCTTGATCGCCTCGACGGTGAGGCCCGTCTCCTCGAGCGTCTCCCGAACGGCCGCAGCCTCCGCGGACTCGTCGCCCTCGATCGCGCCCGCCGGGAACTGCCACATGAGCTCCCCCTCCTTGACGGCTCGGCGCACCATCAGCACACGGTCGTTGCGCACGATGATTGCCGCACTGATGCCGGGCTTCTCGGTGATGGTCTCGGTCATACGGTTGCCTCCAAGGCGTCCAGGATCGGCGGGAAGATGCGGTCGGCTGGGATGTAGCGCGCGAGATCCCTTATCGGCGCCCACGCCACGGCGGCATTCTCGGAAGCATCCCCGTTGATCGCCTCACCGTGCACGAAATCGCAAATGAAGTATGAGCAAAGCGCCCGCGTCACGGGATGCAGTCGTTCACCCAAATGCTCACGGACCATGCAATGCACGCCCGTCTCGTCCAACGTCTCGCGGACTGCGACCTTCGTGGCGGAGCCGCCCGGCTTGACGATGCCAGCTGGGAACTGCCACGTGATGTCCGTGCCGTCCTGCCTGCAGACGAGGAGCACTTCACCCTCGCGCCGCACCACTGCAATAGCCACGCGCAGAGCCTGCGCCTCAATGTGGCCTGCGGCTATGCGCGATAGGTGGATGAACCGCCGGCGCACCGCATCACCTGCCCTCTCGTATGCCGTGTCGAGGATTCGCTGCGTTTCGCGCTGAGGAATCATGTTCGGTGAGGCGTGCCAATTGGCGACGCTGCGCACCGATACTCCGAGGCGACCCGCGAACTCTTCCTGGGTCATGTCGAATGCTTCATTGAGCCAGGCTGCTTTCTGCCCGGTCCACTGGTGAACGACGTCCACTATCGGCTCCTCGGCCGCGTTTGTGGGACCTGTCGCGGCGGGTCTGCATGGCGCCTGCATACCCGCTGCAGATCACTGCATGTTGCTGCATGGGGCCTTCATGGTTTGAGCGCGCGCACACGCGTTGACTCGATCCCATGGACCCTCGATCACTCGCCCTTGCCGTACTGGAAGGCGCGCTGGAAAGAAACGTCTCCCATGATCGTGCCGATCTCCTTCCACTTCTTGCCCTCGACCCGGAGCCCCTGCGCGATTTCCTGGCGCTGTCTCCGCCGCCACAGCTCGAGCTCGTCCTCGAGGAACTTGGCCAGGTCGAGGTAGGCGGCCCAGCGCTCGGTCAGGTCTTCGATTGCGCGCAGCTGGTCGTCGTAGCGCGCGTAGGGAGCGTCGGGAGAGTCGGCCATGACGTGAGAGTACGGGCGATCCGACGGTCGCTCAAGATGCAACTAGAAAACTTGAGTTGGGCGCTTGACTCGCCGCTGCGGGCCCTCTACGGTCGCACCAAGTCTTCAAGGCGCCACCTAGAAACTGGCGCAGTCGTCCACTCCTACCGGACCCAGTCCGCGGACGACACCACAACCGAAAAGCAGAGCGGGCCGGGCGCTTGCGACTCCTACATCGCGCACGCACCGACCCTGACCACCAGGCTCTTGTGAGGAGCACCCTGATGGCTACGCAGAACTCTACTGGCACGCCCGAGCGCGTCGATCACTACCGCCCCACCGCTCGTTCTCACTACGCCCACATGCGTTGCGCCGAGCAGTCGGCCCGCAATATCTCGGTCCGGCTGTCGGTGCGCGGCTTCCTCGCTTCCGAGTCGGCCGACGTGATCGCTGACTTGCAGGCCACCCAGACCAGCCACTACCTGCTCGCGGCGGCGTACCGCAGTGCTGGCCGTCGCCGTGAGCGTGCCGAGCGTCGTGCCGCGCACCGGAAGCTGTTCCGGCAGGAGCCGGCCCGGTACTTCCGTCTCACGGCCCGCGAGATGCAGTCGACGGTGCGCGCCGCTTTCCGCCGGATCGTCAAGGCGGTGTCGGCATGAGCACCGCAACCCCACTTTCCCCCGCCGACCGTCTGGCCCACGATGCGGCGTCCCACGTCACGTGGCGTGCCCGCGAGCGTTACCTCGCCGACAGGGCCGCGAATGGCCGCATCCGCACGGCGGGTGGCCTGTGGCTGGCCGACCGTGCCGGTCACATCGTCGACATCGAGGTGACCGTCGAGTACGTCAGCCCGGTGTCTCCGGACGGGGACGTGTTCCTGATCCTCCGATCCCTGGATGGCACCGGTATGGCGCTCGCGATGACGGATGCTTCCGAGCGGCCGGACGCCCTGAGCTGGATGGACCGCAGCCTCGTTAGTCTGTTCGCCCGCGCCACCACGCTGTTCGGGCAGCCGGCCATCGACCTGCGCCGCGCCACTGCGATCCATGGCAGCGTCACCGCCAACACGGCCTCACTCCCGCAGGCGGCCGTCGACGCTATGCGCAGCGTGGAGCGGACTTTCGTCGCCGAGCACGACAAGGCGAAGGAGCCGACGCTTCCGCAGCATCTGCGTGGCCCGCACCCGCAGTCGGCGGTGCGCTGATGTCTGCCGCGAATGAGTTCAAGTTGCGTTGGCAGCGTGCCGCGCACCGTGCGCTGGACGAGTTTCTGACGTCGGCTGCCGAGCTGGGGTTGCCTGCGCTGTCGTGGACGATCGCCACGTCGGGTGCGCTGGTCGGCGATGTCGATTCGTTGACGTCGACACCGGATGAGATGCGGGCCGCGTTCCGGACGTGGGCCGGAGTGCTCGGCGGGACCGTGACGCCGGAGCGCACCGACTCGGACGGTGCCGCCCACCTGTACGCCAAGTTCACCTGGTCGAAGGACCCGGAGGTGCGCGGCGCGATCCGGGCGACGATCGTCCCGCCGTTCGAGGACGGTGACGAGTCGTGACCGCCTCGACGAAGCCCCGGATGCCGGTCGTGTTCTCCGACGACTTGGACCGTGTTCTGCGCCGTGAGACCCGCGAGCAGACCCCGGACGCCGATCGCCTGACCTGCCCGGTGCATCTCGACTGGCGGGACCGCTGCCGCAGCTGGCATTAGCCAGCCCCTGATCGCCGCGGGTTGGCGGATGTTCCGGTTCCCCCCGTCCCGCCAGCCCGCGGCTTCCAACCCCGAACCGCTTCTTCGTCGCCCTGGAGGGCTGCCATGTCGTACACCCCGAGCGCCCCGGACCTGAAGACCGAGCTCGCCGACCGGATCCGCAGCCATCGCAAGAACCGCGACAACGGCGGCAGGTACTTCAGCCCGCACGTGAAGGTGCGTGAGGAGGCTGGCCGCTTCACCGCCGCCGGTGAGGCTGAGGTCACCGTCGAGGCGCTCGTCTCCTTCAGCACCAAGTACGTCTACGACAATCCGGGTTCCCACGACGAACACCGGATCGCCGTCGGCGCGGTCGCGAAGTGCCACGGCAACGGCTGCGTCGCGCCGGACTTCGAGAAGAACCATGCCGGTCACTGGCTGCTGGAAGACGACGCGGACAAGACCGCCGAGTCCTCCTTGCCGCTAGTCCAGGCGGCCCGCGAGTGGGCCCAGTCCCATGCCGAGAAGTGCCGCGCCCAGCCCTACACCGGCCGCTGAACCACCCCGAACTTCCGCCCCACCCTCACCAGCTCCCGTGACCGAAAGGGTCTCCCATGTCTCCGTACCTCATCTCTGACGCCGATCTGGCCCGCACGACTCCGCTGGCGGCCCTTCGCCGGGAGCGCACCACGGTCGCCGACGTCATGACCGAGCTGTTCGGCGACGGCTTCACCCGCGCCCTGTACCGGGAGACCACTTACGCGGTGCCGGACTCGGAGCGGCAGACGTGCCCGGTGCATCAGGACTGGCGGTCGCACTGCATCGACCTGCACCTGAAGGCCGCCTGACCCCTGTTCGGCCGTGGTGGTGGCCGGCTGGTCCCCTCCCGTTCCACCGCCACGGCATCCCTTCTGGCCGCGCCAGTCGCCGCCCCGCATCCGCGGGTTGGCGTCGAGCACGACCAGCACCAACCCAATCCGACAACTGAGAGGACGCGTGATGTTCAAGAAGGGCGACCGGGTCGAGATCGTGGATGCCGAACATTTCCGGTGCGGCCAGAAGGGAACGATCGCCGGTCCGCCGGAGCGTGGCGAGTGGCCGGTTGACGATCTGCCGGGCACCAACTGGACCACCCTCTACAGGACTGACCAGCTCCGCAAGGCCTGACCCCCTGGCGTCGTGGCGTCGTGGCGGTGGGCCCCTCCCGCCGCCACGACCTCCAGCCCGAACCCCACCCAACCCGAGAGGAGCCCGTCATGGGCACGTGGAACTTCACCGCAATCACCCGCGACATCGACGGGAAAATCGATGAGCGCATCCGTGGGCAGGTGTCCGGCCCTCACCCGGGGGACGCCCAGGAGGCAGTTCGCGAGCAGGTCCAGGAGAGGACCGGCCGACGGTGGGTCGAGGTGTACGTGGACGACCCCTACTTCGACTGACCCGCCACCCCAGCCCCGGCCTGGCCACCACGGGCGTGAGCAGCAAAGCAGGCCGGGGCACGCACAGGCATCCAATCCGATCGAGAGGACTGAGCAATGCATAGCGGAAGCCCAGAGGAGCTGCGCGACAAGGAGCGCAGGGCGCTGGAGATCGGGCAGCAGATCGCCTCGCTGCTCGACGACTTGGAGCAGATCGCGCCCGGCTCGGTCCACGCCCAGGTGTCCGGCCTCGGCTTCAGCATCCGGCGCCGCGGCGGCGGCTTCACCGCAGTGGAGGGCTGATCTGTGCGCATCGTCAGCCATCGTCTCGGCCGTCAGCATCGTCCCGTCGTCGAGCGTGTCACCCGGATCGCCGACGAGGCCGGTCGTCTGGCCGCCCGGCATGCGCGGTCTTCGCTGGGCCGGGTCGAGTTGGCGGTCACGACCACCAAGGGCATTCCGGACCTGATCTGTGCCGCGCATGAGCGGATCTTCGGTACGAGCGACTGGGATGCCTGGCACGAGCAGGGTGTCGCCGGCTGCACGACGATCCGTCCGGGCGGCTCCCTCGTGGTGATCAACGCTGAGGCGAACCGCGGGTGTCTCGATGAGGCCGACATGACGGTCATTCACGAGTTGGTGCACGCCGCCCAGGTCAACCGGCGCGGGATGTGGGAGCTGGTCGCCCGCGGCCTGGCCCACAACTACGGCATCGAGCCGATGTCCGACCGCGAGGTGTGGGCGGCGAACCTGCGGCGCGACCGCGATGAGCGGGAAGCCGCAGCGGCGGAGCGCCTGCACCGGCAGCTCGCGAAGGCGGTGGCGTGATGCCGATCACCTTCCGCAAGAGCTTCCGGGTCTTCCCCGAGGTCCGTCTCAACATCAACCGCCGGTCGTGGTCGATCACCGTCGGCGCCTGCAACGGGCCGCGCTACACCCGCAGTTCGACCGGCCGCGACACCACGTCGATGAACCTGCCCGGCGGGTTCGGCTGGCGCTCCACCCGCACCCGACGCAATCGAGAGGACTGAGCGTGCCGGCCTGGATGTTCACTGCGACCTCCCGTACCGGTCAGCCGGTGAACCAGATCACGAAGGCACCGACCGACTCGATCACCGTCTACGACCGGGCCGACCTCGACCGGCGGCTCGCCGCCGCGAAGACCGACCCGCGCGACCTTGACGTCACCGTCCAGCGCATCGCCTGACTGCCCACCAAGATCCCGGAAAGGACTGAATCCGCCATGACTGCCAGCCCGCCCAAGGTGAACGGCCGGTCGCGGCCTGCCATGCCCGTGCTGGGGGACTGGCAGCCGATAGAGGCCACCCCCACCGAGCCGGAGGCCACCGAACCCCCCACCCCCCAGCCCGACGCGATCGCCCAGGCCGAAGCCGAAGCCATCCGGGCCCGCGCCTGGGCCGATTCCGAAGAGCGGCGCCTCGCCGCCGAAGCCGAGAAGGAGGCCGCCCTCAAGCTGGCCGAAGCCGAAGCCGACGCCATCCGCGCCAAGGCCGAGGAAGAGGCCCGCAAGCAGCGCCTCGCCAACGACCGGGCTGAGCGCAAGACGGCCGAGGAGAAGGCCGCATCTGAGGCGCGTATCGCTGACCACAATCGGCGCCGCGACGACTCCGAACGCGCCCGCCGTCAGGCTGTCCGCCAGGATGCGGAGCAGCAGCAAACCGAGGCCGAGCAGGCGAAGGCCGTCGAGAAGTCCGGCAAGCGGTGGAGGAACGTCGCCCTCGCCTTCTACGGCCTGTGCGCGGCGGTCGCCCTGCCGGTCCAGATGAACGCCTTCTACGACCCGAACGCCGAATACCTGCTCATTGCCCCGGTATTCATCGAGGTGATCGCGCTGGTCGCCCTCGTCGGGGCCGCCGCCGCAGTCACTGCCGGGCGCCCGCACTGGCATTACCGGCTCGTCGCCTGGGCGGGGGCGCTTACCGCGGCCAGCATCAACATCGTTCACGGGCTTGCCGAGTACGACGCAGCGACCGCGTTCGGTACAGCGCTCGCCTCGATCGCAGGCCCCGGCATGTGGGACCTCCATGAGCACGGACGCATCCGCAAGCGCGACGGCCGCCCGTCGTGGCACGAGCGCCGCGCGGTGAAGAAGGCGGCCGAGGAGCAAGCTGCCGAGGAGGAGCGGAGGGCCGCCGAAAAGGAGGCCGACGAAGAGGCTACCGAGCTGGCCCAGTACGAGCTTGCGGAGGACCGCCAGCGGGAGTTCCCGGACGTCTGGCAGGAGGCCCTGAAGATCGCCGCTGCGGTTGGATCGACCACCGACGACGACGCCGTGTGGGTGCGCGCCTACCGCAACATCAAGGGCTGCGACCCCGGCGAGTCCATCGAGTCCATCACCGCCCGCCGCGCCGCCGAGAAGCGCGTCGAAGCCGCCCTCACCGGGACCCCCGTGAACACCCTCAGCAAGACCACGAACGCACAGCGTGCGATCCAAATTAAGAACCCTGCGCGCCGGTCCACGTACAAGCCCGTTCCGCCCGTCCGGCAGCCCGGCGATACCCCCAGCTATCACCCCGCCGCGCGTCGCGCTCACGGAGAGACGAAGCGCCGCTCGAACGCCGCCAAGAACTCCCGCCCGAACGACAGCTAACCCACCCTCAGGAGACCCCAGTCATGAACGCCACCCTTCGCCGGATCGCCGTTTCGGGCAGCGCGGCCGTAGCCCTCCTCGGAGGCGCCACCGCGATCACCACCGCCACCGCGCCGACCGCATCCGCCGCCGACATGCAGACCGCCATCAACCGGGCCACCGGAGCGCCGGTGACCATGCCGGACGGCCGCGTCGTCCATGTCCGCGGCATGGACGCCGCAAGCTACCGGGCCACCCCCGAGCAGACGTCCACGATCGTCCTCGCCGCAGCCAAGGCGGAGGACGACCCGAACATCGGCACCGGGCTGACCCCCGACAACGGCAGCGGGGCCGCGCTCCAGAACCCGAATCAGCCGAACGTCAACGGGCAAGTCAACGGCATCAACCCGCAGCAGATCCAGACGCAGGCCGGCGGCGGCACCATCAGCCTCACCGTGGCTATCGGCCTGGCCCTGCTCGCCATCGTCATCGTCATGGTCAAGAAGGGCAGCGTGAAGTTCGCGCAGGCCTTCATCTGCGTCGCCCTCGGCGTCTACCTGGCCCCGACGTTCTTCGGCCCGCTGATCCAGCAGCTCGGCGGCTCCGCTGCCAGCGGTCTCGGCAACGTCTGGGCCGGCTTCTAAACCGCTCGCCCGCGGGGCCCACCCGGCCCCGCCCCACCCAAGGAAGGAACTAGGCCAGTGGCCACCGAAGTGCAGCCCGACCCAATCGAGCAGCAGCCCGCCGAGGAGGCCGCCGAGCCCACCCGCAAGCAGCGCGCCAAGGCGGCATTCGCCGTACAGCGCAGCCACGCCGGCGCCCGCGCCAAGGACTGGCTGGCCACCCGCGACATCGACGACGTCGAGATCATGCAGCTCGCCATCCAGAAGAAGCAGGACAAGCACCACCAGAGCATCGCCCAGCAGGAGCGTCTCGCCGCGCAACTGCACGCCCGCTTCGCCGTCGCCAAAGCCCAGGCAGAGATGAACGAGACACAGAGCAACAGTGGCACTCTGTCCCGCCTGGCCGGGGACGTCGCCGCTGCCGAATCCAAGCTGGAAGCGCTGCGGAACACGCCGGTGCTCGCGCCCAACGACCGCGAAGCCAACAGTGTCCGCCACAGTAAGCGTGCAGGCCGTGCCGCCGCGATTGCCGGTGGTGGCCTCGGCTCCCTGTCCGCGCTGGGCAGCGCCGTCGAGATGACCGTCAATGGGCAGCCGCTCCTCCTGGCCGCCATCGGAACGGCGGCCGGCTACGGCTGGTACCTGGTCTCCCGCCCTTTCGTCGACGGCCAGCCTGCCCCCACCCCGATCACGGTGCAGCTGGCCACGCCGATCAACATGACGAAGCCGGAAGTGCAGGCCGGGCAGCGGGAGTTCAACGCCCCGCCGCCACCCGCGCTCACCTCGGAGGAACTTGAGCAGGCACTGCGCAACATCGGCGAGGTCAAGCCGCACGAGCAGATCCAGATTCTGGCCGTACCGCAGCGCGACGGCGACGGCAACACCACCGTCGTGTTCGACCTGCCGCCGCGCACCACCGTCGCCGAGCTGAAGAAGAAACTGCCCAAGCTGGCCGGGGCCCTCGGCCGCGACGCCTCCATGGTCGACATCGAGAAGGCCGGCAACGAAGTCCGCACCTCCCTGTGGATGACCGACCGGGACCCCTTCGAAGACACCCGGCCGTCGCCACTCCTCAAGAAGCCCAGCCAGATCGACGCCTGGAAGGACGGCGTCCCGGTCGCCTGGAACAAGCGGGGCATCACGATCCGCCTCGCGATCAACAACCAGTCCTATGTGATCGCGGGAACCACCCGCTCCGGTAAGGGCGTTGGCGCGTCCAACCTGGTGGTGGGTGCGTCCTTCGATCCGCGCATCAACCTGCGGATCGTCGCTGGCAAGAACAACGCCGAGTGGAACCCTTACGCCAAGGCGGGCATCGCCAGCACCTACTTCAAGCCCGACCCGGCGCGCCTCCTCGCTCTGCTGAAGGCGTTGCTGGCGGACAAGGACCGGCGCGAGCGGGACCTCGACAAGCTCAGCAAGAGCAAGGTGGTTGCCCCCGTCATTGAGCAGGTTGGTGGCTTGGAGATCCTGGTCATCGACGAGCTGGCCACGTACACGCGCCCCGGCAAGCCGCTGCGTGAGGGGATCCTCGAAGCGCTGATCGAACTGTCCGCCGTAGCGGCGGGCGCCGGAATCCTCATGGTGCTGATCACTCAGTACCCGGACGTCGACGTCCTTCCGCAGGCGCTGGCTATGAACTGTGGCGCCCGGTGGGCAATGCGCGTGGAGAACGCCATCCAGTCCAACGCGATCCTTGGCGCGGGACAGGCGGGCGGGGGCCGGGACGCCTCCAAGTTCGACCCGCCCCGTCCGGGCTTCGGGTGGCTGGTCAACCCGTTCGCCGGGGTCACCGACCTTGCCCGGTCCTTCGACCTCGACGAGGACGACCGCGGTGAGGTCACGATGCTGTTGGAGAAGGCGGCGAAGATTCGCGAGGCTGCGGGCCGTCTGGCCGGGCAGTGGGACGACCCGATCGAGAAGCACCTCCTCAACGCCACCGTCCTCTCCTCGGTCGCTGGCGGGCCCAAGCGGGACGGGACGCCCGGACGCAATGTCTTTCAGTTGACTCCCGAGCAGCGCCAGCAGATGGACGCTTGTCGGGGTGCACTGAAGGCGATGCAGGACTTCGACCGGGACGTGGCGCAGCTCGACGAGATGGCCGAGTTCATCGGCGGATCCATGACCGCCGAGCGCCTCGGCGAGTTGCTGCGTGCAGCCGGCGCAGGACCGACGACAAAGGTCACGATCGAGAGCCGGGGCCGGGTCAACGGCTACCGGAAGGATGACGTCGCCTCGGCGCTCAGCTTCCTCGAAGGGGCCTGACCGCCCCGGACAGTAGGACGTTTCGTCGCCTTTGTTCGCTGGCCACGACACGGACGGAGGGTGGACCCGACCCGGGGACTGACCACCTCCCGTCCGACCTGCCAAACACCATCAAACCTGGGTGAAACATGCCCGTGTCCGCGTCACATAACGCACAAACCGGAATGGAGATCAGTCATGTCAGGCAAGACCTGGGAGCCCACCAAGAGGGGTGCCCGTGACCTTGAGCGGCACATCCGTAAGGGAACCGTCGTCTACACCGTCTCGGAGATCGCCCGCAACCTCGCCCCCTACGAAGACTCGCAGCTGTACGACGCCCACACGTTCACCCACCGCAGCCCCATCACCGGCCACTGGATGACCGGGCACCTCTCCGTCCAGGGACTGATGGGCCAGTCCGGCACCGTCTACGAGAAGCCGCCCGTCGGGATGCGCGGCATGGCCGACCCCCCGCGGCAGGTCGGCGCCCCGCTCGGCGACAACTACGAGGGAATCCTCGACGAGGCCGAACTCGCCGCCCTGGCGAAACTCCAGCGCGGCAACCTTCCCCCGAAGCTGCGCCGCGCCCTCAACGCCTACCGCCCCTAACCCACGAGGAGGAGAACTCGCATGCAGTACACCCACCAGTCCGTCCGCGACTACGTCGCCGCGAAGAAGCGCGGCGACCGCGCCACCACCGACCGCATCATCGCCGAGGTGAATGCCCGCTTCGACACCCGCACCACCGACGGCAGCGAAGCCGCAGAACTCCTTGACGCCACCATGGCCGTCCGCTTCGGCGAAGGGGAGTGACCCGTGGCCACTCGCGAAGAAGTCTTCCAGCGCGCCGTGACGGCTCTCAGGGAAGGCAACCGGCTGGTCGCCGCAGGAGTCCCCGAATCCCATCCCGGCTACGCCGCAACAGAGGACAGTCTCCGAGCCGCCCAGGCCGCAGGTTTCGAGGACTACGAGATCGTCGCAGCCGCCTGCGACCTGCCCTAACCAAGCCGGGTATCCCACCGCATCACGATCAAGGAGACGCCATGACCAACTACAGCAACCCGAACACCCGGCTCACCGCCGCCCGTTACGCGTGGGACGTCACGTTCAAGCGCGGACCCGTGAGCAACGGGAAGTTCACGACGCAGCGCATCGAGGGCAGCTACGACCGACAGCCCGGCGCCACCGTGGGATCCCTCCTCGCAGGGCTCACCAACTGGTACGCGCAGAGCAACAACATCCCCGCTGCCGACGTCACTATCGCGAGCTACTCGCTGCGCGAGAAGTAGTTGAGCCGGGGCGCCCCTTCCCGCCTGCCAGCAATCAGGGGCGCCCCTTCCACCCGCCACGCGCGAACGCGCAGGAGGCACCAGAGAGATGACCACGCACGCCCCCGTACAGGCAAGCCCACCACCCGACATCGGAACCCGCCTCGACTTCGCGGCGCGGCTCGCCCTCACCGACGCGATCATGGCCGACCGGCTCGACCGGGCCGGACTCGCCTTCGACGTCAACACCGCCCACATTCCCGCGGCCCTGCCCGTCGAGGTCGCCGCACCCCTGACGCTCACCCCGACGTCGCCCCCCAGCCCGTACACGACGCCGATCGCCGGAACCCTCCACCAGGCCCGCAACCGGATCATGCGCGACGGCTGGTGCCGAGATGCCGTATTCGACGACGACGGAGCCGTCTGTCCGATCCGGGCCATCCGCCTCGAAGCCGCTAGCCGGCGCCAAGCCGACGACGCCTGCGTGCTGCTCCTCGACGTCATCCAGGCCGCATTCCCCGGAGCCGAAACGATCCCCAGCTGGAACTCCGAACAGACCAGCGCCGCCCCCGTCCTGCTCTACCTCGGCCGCGCCGCCGACCACGCCCACGCGCGCGGCATCTGACCCGCCCATCGAAGGAGCACCTCGTGACCACCCAAACCGACCCCCGCGAAGCCGCCATCCAAGCCCTCTTCACCGGATATCTCGACGCCCACTCCGGCGCCGAGCCGGACCACGAAGCCATCCAAGCCGCCCACGACGCAGCAGGCCGTGCGCAGATCCCGTCAGCCGAGATCTTCCGGGCAGCTGACCGGCGCTTCGCCAAATGGCTCCTCGACAACATCGACCGGCACTGAAAAGGAGACCCCCATGCCCAAACCCACCCCCGAAGAAATTCAGGAAGCCGCCCGCCAACTCCAGCGCGGCGGACACCTCGGCCGCGGCAGCAGCAAGAAGGCCGACAAGGTCGTCGAAGAGGCCGTCGCAGCCGGAGCCGACCGACAGGACGTCGCGATGGAGATCTTCGCCGCCGCAGCCGACTACGAGCCCAGGCCCTGGGCCCGATAAGAGCGAAACCCGCACGTCGACCCGCGGCGTGTGGGCCCGCACCAACAACCAGCAGCAGGAGGAGAGCCCGTGGCCTCGACCACTGTCCCGCTCGTAGAGGTCCTCGACGGATGCCCCGAACCCCGGTTCGTTGTCTGGCTGGACGAATACAGCAGCTACCTGCTCCTCGGCCACCTGGACGCCGGCACGGCTCAGGCCCGTATCCGTACCGGCTACACCATCGACCCGGCCACTCTGGAGCACCGGCGGATCCGCTTCGACCGGCACTGCTACGGCAGCTGCGAAGGCGGCATCGACGACTGCGGACGGGACTGCCACGAACAGCCCTGGTGGGTCCGCGACGCGCCCGATGATGCCGATGCCGTCGACGTAACCATGGTCATGGCCAGCTACATCCGCGAGAAGGCGGCTGCCTGATGCCTGGAGCTGGGCGTATCCCGACCGACGCCGAGATTCACGAGGCGGCACGCCAGCTCTGGGCGGGCGGCTTCAATGGCAAAGACCCGGAGAAGGCTGCCTACGCCAACCGGCTCGTCGACGAAGCGGGCAGCCAGGGCGGCCAGGTTTCCGCGATGATCCTGGGGGCCGCAGCCGACCAAAACCGAGAAGCAGGCGAGGTGGACTGATTAGCCCGACATGCCAGGGCCCCGGCCGGATTCCTCGGCCGGGGCCTTCGTCGTCGGTGCGGGTACAGCCCGGGCCAGCCAGCGCCTGTCCGTCAACAGTGTCGGCAGCATGACGGGCACCATCCCCGCATCCACCAGCCGCGCCAACCCCTCAGCGCACTCGTCCTCGCTGTCCGCCTGCACCCCGTACCGGATCGCCATGACCGCAGTCTGGCCGGGGTCGTGGGGGAGACAGGGCGGAATGCGGGAAGCGCTACTCGGCGGATGGCGGCTCGGCTCGCTTGCCGCTGGCTCGCCCTTCGGCGATCTGCTGGGCGCGCGCCCTGCTGAGCCCTAGTTCTTTGCTGACCTCGGCGTGACTCATTCCGCTGTCGCGCATCTCCCGAACGGCGCCTTGGCGAATCTCCCGTAGCCAGTGCTGCAGGGCCGGGATGGACTCCAGGACTCTGCCGACGTTCTTGGCGCGGTCGGTCGGATCGCCCTGGTCGGCGAGGTGTTTGAGGCTTTCGAAGGGGGGCGGCGGCGTGGTCATGAATTCAGTGTAAGGGGTGGGTTGACATGACGTAAGGGGTCCCCTTACAGTTGAGGTGTCGGGGCAACCCGGCAACAACTCCACAGAGAGCGAAGCAGAACTTGGGTAGCGGCCTCGAAAGGGGTACCGGGAATCGACCCGTAAACGCGGACACAGTGGCGAAGCCCAAGGCGAGTGTGGTGATAGAGGAACCGTGTCGACCGTAAACTGTGCGGTCGCTCTGGCCGAGCCGGGGACAGCGAGAGCTGGGTCCCGTGGGGTGGGGGACATAGATAGACCCACTAGCGCCGGGCACGAGGATGGCAGCGAGGCTCTTCGGAGCAACGGAACTGTCGGTCGTACTCCGCTCCTACCGCATAACGAAGGTTGCTTCGCTCTCTGTGGACCCAGAGGTCAGACCAGGGGGTGGCGAGAGTGGAGCAGCAGGACCAGGAGTACGTCACCTGCCCTAAGTGCAACGGCAAGCAGGGCTTCGACACGTACCGCCACGTCCCCCACAAGCGCATCGGCGGACTCTGCTACGAGTGCGACGGCGAGGGCGTCATTCCTGTCGCCGACGCTGCCGCCTACCTCCGCCGCCAGCAGGCCGCCACGGACGCCCGTATCGCCTGGGACCAGGTTCGCGCCGACGAACGCAAGGCCAAGGAAGCCGCGGCCCACGATGCCGCCTTCGACCGCTACGGCGAGGAGTACCGGCTGGTGTACGCGCTGTCCCGCTACGACCACCGCGCCACCCTCGGCGCCGTCATTGATCTGAACGCCTACCGGGCAAACGACGCCGCCGCCATGCGCCGGGTGCGCGACCGGCTCCCGTACATGGTCGAAGAGGCTGGGCTGGACGGCCTCAGCCTGGAAGAGATCGAAGCACTCGCCGCCGACAGCGAGAACCACACCAAGGAGAAACCGTGATTGCCCGCCCGCCGCGCACGGTCCCCGTCCCGGATGCGGTCGCCTCCCTGTCCGGCCGTCAACTCCCCGCGCACGTGCGGGATGCGATCACGGAGGCGGCCTTGTGCGGGCGACTCCTCACCTCCCGCACCCACGCCGCCTGCCCACTCGACGTGCGACTCGAAGCCGGAGGGCACCTGCATCAGCGGATTGCTCGCGCCAACCGGGTGCTTGCCGCCCACAACCCCGGACTGACCTTCGGCTGGGGCGACATGCCCGGCCGCGAACGATAGGAGCACGAATGCCCCGCATGATCGGACGCCACTGCCCCGACGGCCCCGGGGGACGCGACTGCCACTGCTGCGGCCAGACCCCCGGTCGCGACCGGAAGAACGCCCCCCGCCGACGCATCAAGCGCTCCGAACGCCACAGCTGGCAGCAGCAAGCCCGCCGAGAGGCAGAGTGATGAACCCCGTCACCTGGCTCCGCCCCGAATACCAGGGCCGCGAGGACGAGCTGATTCACCTCGCGGCCGGCGCCGACCTCGTTGGCGTCACCCGCTCCGCTGTCTCCAACTGGGCCGCCCGGCACGGCAACTTCCCGAAGATTGTGATGTTGGCCGGGCCGCGCGAGAAGCGCACGAAGTGGGTCGTCCGTACCGAGTTCGAAGAGTTCGCCCGAGGGCAGCTCGCGAAGAAGCGCGGCGGCCCGGCCGGCAAGCAGGCACCCCGCAGGCCACGCGTGGAGGCCCTCGCCATGCGGATCCGCCATCACGAAGCGCAGGTCGTTCGGCTCGCACAACTCGCACAGAAGCAGGAGGAAGCGCTCCGGCGGACGAAGGACACGCTGAACCGCCACAAAGCCGGCCTGAAGGAGGCCCGTCAGCAACTGGCAGCCGAAGCAGTAGCCGTGAACCGGCTGAACGAAGCCTGACCCGAATGGAGAACCCGATGAACTTCCACACCGCGTTCAGCACCGTCATCGCCGAACTGACCCCGCAGCCCTGGGACTACACCACCCCGGACGGAACCCGCCTCCGCGTCATCCCCGAGGGGCTGTCGCAGGATCCGGGCGACGGCGTGGTCCTGATGCAGATCTGCGAGGCCGCACACGTCCAGGTGACCCCGGACGGACCCGAGTTCTCGCTCCGCACCTCCGCCATGCCGGAACTCCTGGCCGCTCTTCACGCGCGCACCGAGTGCACGGTCTCCGCCAGCTGGGACGAGGAACTCACCGTCCGCCCCGAAGCCGACGGCATGCGCCTCGCGTACACCGTGTGGGCACGGGACACCACGGGCCAGGGAGCCGACGTCGACCGCACCATGCTGCTGCCGGAGGCGCAGCGTTTGCCGCTCGCCTCCGCGCTCGCCCGCGCTGCGGGCGTTGCCCGGGGCTGGGAGGACCGCGCGTGACCGCTCCGCCCGCCCCGCCGATCGCCGACGAGTACCCGGTCCGCGACGTGCGCTTCGTCAACGGCCGCACCCGCCACCGCACCAAACGACCCGACGGCGAACAGTGGTGGGAGCTGTTGGAAGCCGCCTGCGGGAAGACCGGATACCTGTGCACCGGATACACCGCCGGGGCCGTGCGCGACTGCCGGGGATGCGTGCGGGCCACTGGCGGCCAGACCAGCAACCACGACACGGAAGGAACCCGATGACCGCGCACCCGGAGGTGTTCCCGCCCACCGCCGACCGCCCGTGCCCCGCGCTGTGATGGCCCGCCCCACCGTCCGGGGCGGGCCATCGGCGTGTGTGGCGACCGTCAGGTCGAGTACTCGTCCGTCGTCAGCGTCATCGACAGGCTGGCCGGTCCGAGCAGCAGCGTCGCCGTGTAGCCAGCGCAGGCGGAGTCGCCCAACGTGGTGTCGGTGCTGCCTTTGCACTCCCCGGCGACGTAGGCCTCGGATGCTGCCGTGACGTCCTCGATGTGCTTCATCGACCGCGGGTACAGCGCCTTCGCGTCGGCTTCTTCGATGGCGGTCTCGACGTCGTACACCACCTCGGTGAGCTGCGTGATGTGCGTGACGCACTCCGGCGATCCGACCTTCGTACACACGCCCTGCTCGCCCTTGTCGCCGGCGGCGTCCAGCTTGGGCGCCCACTTCTCGGACAGCTTCACCGGCACGGCCGAGGCGGTTTCGGCGGCTGCATCCACGGTGGCCTTCGACTCCGGCTTGTCGCCGCTGCTCTCCCCCGAACAGCCAGCCAGCAGCAGCCCTGCCGCTGCGATCCCCACGATGTGTCGCCTCATGGCGTACCCCCCTTGCTCAGTGAAGGAAAGGTAGAGCACGGGCGATTGGGGCGATAGCGATACAGGTCAACGCTTGCGACGGCTGCGCGTCCGCCAACCTTTGCGCGCCATACGGGACCGCCCGGCGAAGGCGCGCCCGGCGTTGCTGATGCGGGCTGCCTTCGCCTTGCTCGCACCCTTCCGCCGCAGTGCGCGGTACGCGCTGTGCCTGCTCCGGTAGACGAAGCCGGCGCGTCCCCCGCGGTCGGAGACCATCAGCGCTTCTTGGCTGCGCGCCGTCGGCCGGCTGCGGCCATCTTCGCCATGCGCTTCGCCCCGTACTTCTTCCTGCCCGCCATCGCGGCGACGGCGTTGGGGTCGCGGGCCCCGGACTTGCGGGCGGACGCGGCGACTTGCTTGAACCGTTTGCCGCTCCCGAGCTTCGGCTTCTTTCGGGTGGCCATGGTGGCGCCTCCTGTCGCGGACTGTCTTCCATGGTGCGCCCGCGATGGGGGTTGCGGTAGGTGAGTTGGTGCCCAAAGTCAATCCATGACCTACGATTCAAAGGTGACGATGGTGTAATTCTGAAGAATCGATGGACTTGAGGAGGGTGAGGCATGGCAGGCGGACCCGCCCCGTACTTGAAGAGAAACTCTGCCGAGCGCGCCAAAGCGGCAGAGATCGTCTTCGATCTCCGGGCGCGCGGCATGCACTTCAGCGCCATCGACACCCTCACCCAGCACCCCGACGGGCCCACCGGAGGCCAGCGCATCAGCGCCAGCACCGCCAAGGAACTCGTCCGCGAGGAAGGCGCTCGCCGCGTCGACCCCAAGATCGACGCGTACCGGGCCCTCGTCCTCGACCGCATCGAAGCCGCACTCCCACGCCTCGAAAAGCTGGAACAGGCCGCCATCGAAGTACTGGAGCGGCACCACATCACCGTCAACAACGGTCGCGTCATCAAGCTCGACGACGGCGAACCGCTGATCGATGACGCTCCCGTCCTCGCCGCCATCGACCGCCTCGTCAGGATCGAAGCCGAGCGGGAGAAGAACACCGCCGCGCTGCGGAAGCTCTTCGGGCTCGATGCGCCCGCCCGAGTCGACGCGACCATCACCGAGGTGACCCGCGAGGACGTCGCGTTGCAGGAACTGGTCGCCGAAATGCGGGCCAAGAACGCCAACGTGATCGAAGGCCTGCGCGCCGACCGGGAGCCCGGCGAGTGACCACCTCCGTCGACCAGCCGCGCATCGCCGACCCCTACGACCCGGCAGCGAACGCCGACACGTTCGACTTCCCCGCCTGGGTCAACAGCATCGACGCGCGACTCCTCGACGGCAGCCCCGAATACCGCGACGCCCGCATCGAAGCCACACGCCTCGACCCGCTGCTCTTCGCCGTCCTCTACTGCCTGCACCACCTCCGCGACCCCGAGAAGCACGTCACCTTCGCTGACGCCCACCTCGAATGGGTGCGCCTCGCCCGCCGCTGGGCCATCCCGCCGCGCGCACCCATGGAGCAGCGCGACGCGTTCCTCGCCCCACGCGACACCGGCAAAAGCACGTGGATGCTGTTCATCCTGCCCCTCTGGGCCGCAGCGCACGGGCACATCAAGTTCGCGGCCGTCTTCGCGGACTCCGGCCCGCAGGCGGAAATGCACCTCGCAACCTTCCGCAAGGAGGTCGACGAGAACGCGGCCCTGCGCCGCGACTTCCCCAAGTTGTGCACGGCCGGCCGACGTCCGTCCGGGGCCTCCGAGTCGGACGCCAAGCACATGGTTATCCGCTCCAACGGGTTCGTGTTCGCGGCGAAGGGCATCGACTCCAGCTCGCTCGGCATGAAGGTGGGGGAGCGACGCCCCGACCTCCTGCTACTCGACGACGTGGAGCCGGACGAGAGCAACTACAGCGCCTACCAGGCAGACAAGCGGCTGAAGACCGTCGCCGACGCGATCCTGCCCCTCAACATTTATGCGCGCGTCGTCCTGTCCGGGACAGTGACGATGCCCGGGAGTATCACCCACCAGTTGATCAAGTGGGGCAAGAAGGAACGCTCCGAGGGCAACGCGTGGGTGGGGGAGCAGCAGTTCCGTGTTCACCACCACTTGCCGATCATTCGAGACGACTACGGCAACGAACGTTCGATGTGGCCGTCGAAGTGGCCCCTCGACTTCTTGAAGAAGATCGAGCACACGCGTAGCTACCGGAAGAACTACCTCAACGACCCGATGGCCGCCGACGGCGCCTACTGGTCCGAGGACGACTTCACCTACGGCAGCTTCCCCACTGCCCGCACCTACCTGTCCGTTGACGGCGCCGTCACAACGAAGAAGACCAGCGACTACACCGGCCTGTCCGTCGTCAGCTGGGCCCCCGCCAGCGGATCCAACCAGGCCCGCTGCCTGGTGAAGTTCGCGCAAGCCGTGAAGCTCAAAGGCAAGCCGCTACGTGCCCGGGTCCTGCAGATCCTGGAGTCGTTTCCCGAGATCGGCGCGATCCTCGTCGAGTCGAATCAAGGCGGCGACCTGTGGCTTGAGGTCTTCCACGACCTGCCCGTCAAGGTCATCACCTTCAGCAACAGCGACAAGAAGGAAACCCGCGCCGAACGCCTCCTCAACCTGTACCAGCTGATCCCCACCCGGGTCACGCATGCCGAGCCGCTGCCCGCCCTCGAAGAGCAGATGGTCGCGTTCCCGAAGGCCCCCAACGACGACCTCGTCGACACCGTCGGCAACGCGGTCCTGCGTTTCCTGAAGCCCCCCGCCCGACCGAAGGCCGCGGTGCGGTCTGTGAGCCCGAGGTGACTGCCTGATGGCCGGGACCGACGACCTGAAGTACGCCTACGCCGAACTGTGCGCCCATCGGCCCCAATATGCGAAGGCTGAGGCGTACTACGACGGCGACGTCGACGAGGTCTTCGCGTCGGACAAGGTCGCCAAGATGCTCGCCAAGTCGCATCTCAACGAGCTCGACGAGGTGAATTTCGCCCGCATCCCCGTTGATGCGGTCGCCAACAGGCTGCACGTCACCGCCATCACCACCGACAGTGAGGCGGCGGACGAGGAGATCAGCGGCCTCGTTCTGCGCAACGAACTCGACGAGGAAGGCCCGGCACTTCAGCGCAGGGGCTGCTCACAGGGCGACGTCTACCTGATGGTGTGGCCGGAGACCGACGAGCAGGGCGACATGCTCGGCGTGAACATGTTCGTCAACTCGGCGTCGACTGTGCGCGTGATCTACGACGAGGAGAATCCGCTCCGCAAGAAGCTCGCCATCAAGTCGTGGACGTTCGGCTCCGGGAAAGATCAGGTGATCCGCGCCGACCTCTGGTATGCGGACCGCATCGAGCGCTGGCTGTGGGCGGGCAAACACAACGGCCGGCAGGACAAGTGGGAGCAGTGGGCCGGAGACGGGCAGGACTGGAAGCTCGACAACCCCTACCGTGAGGTCCCGTTCTTCCACTTCAGGACGAGCAGGCCCTACGGCCGGCCGGTGCACTATGCGGCCTACGGTCCGCAGGCTCTCATCAACAAGCTGATCGTCAGCCATGCGGCGACGGTCGACTTCCAGTCGCTGCCGCAGCGGTACGGGCTCATCGACCCGGCCGTCGACCAGTCGGGCATGCAGTCGGACTTCGACCCCGACTTCCCCGAGGATGCGGCAGGTGATCCTGAGGGGCCGCTGAATCCGTCGCAGTTGCGCAACGACCCGGGCGAACTGTGGATGCTGCAGGGCCTCAAGGGGGTCGGCCAGTTCGATGCCGCGCAGCCGGACGTCTACCTCAAGCCCCTCGACCGGTACATCAAGGCCATGTCGCAGGTCACCGGAGTGCCGTTCACTCTGTTCGACTCGACAGGGGATGCCATCTCCGGGGAGGCGCGGCAGGAGGCGAAGGCGGAACTCACCGCCATGGTGGAGGCCATTCAGCGGTCCTTCGGCGGCACCTGGGCTGCGGCCTACCAGTTCGCGTTGCGGATCCTCGACTTCGACGACGTCACTGTGAAGGTCCACTGGAAGCCTGCGGACCAGGTCACGTCGTCTGACGGGTGGGCCACCATCGAAGCGAAGATCCGCAACGGGGTGCCGCGCGAACAGGCCCTCGTAGAGGCCGGCTACCCGCCGGAGATCGTCAAGGCGTGGCTGGTCAACCTCGACGATGACGCCGAACTCCAGCGCCGTGTAGAGCTGCTCGCCACCCTCGGCGACGCGATCCAGAAGCTCGGCTCCGGCGTCGCCCTGGGCGCGGTCACGGACCAGCAGGTCGCCACAATCCTCGACGGGGTCCTGGCCGCGGCCGAGCGCACCGACCGGGAGGTGACCGCCGGTGGCTAGCCGCGACGAGAACATCATCCGCCTCATCCAGGGGCCGCACACTGAGGCGATCCAACGCATCGAAGACGAAGCTATCGACGCCGCGGTGGGCGGGCTGGATGCCGAGTTCACGCAGGCGGCCCGCGACACGACCGCACTGTGGACGCGCCTGTTCGGCGGGCCGCGAGCCGACGCCGGAGACGATAAACTGCTTGCCCGCATCCTGACCGCGGTGAAGGCGGCGCTCACCCGCCTGTTCAAGGGACTCGGCGCCCGCTCCAGTGCCGCCCTCGAACGCGCCCTCGACCCGGCCGCGGCATTGGGTGTGACGCAGGGCGCGCAGGTGCTGTCGATGCTGGCCGGCCACCGAACCAAGGGCGTTGGCGTGAAGCCGTCACGTGCCCTGCGTCGCGCCGCGCGCAGCCTGCCGGAAGTCGCCGACGAGCAGCACCGCGGCGCCCTCACCCTCCTGAAGGTCAAGCTGGTGCGCCGCCTCGGTCTCACCGGCGCCCTCGCCGCAATCGGCAGGGCGCGCGGCGTCATCGGCCGGCTCAAGGCGGCCATCTCCCGAACGGTCAACGAGGCCGCGAACGAAGGCATCGCCGAGCAGATCCGGCAGGCCGGCGCGAAGAAGGTGTGGGTCGCCGAGCGGGATGCATGCGTGAACTGCGCGGCTTACGCCGGGCACGTGGTCGACGCCGGCGCCGACTTCCCCGGCGGGCTTTCGTGGGATCCGAACCAGCGGGGCCGCGGCGAACCGGTACCCGGGCCGCCTCTTCACCCGCACTGCCGCTGCCGACCCGCACCGTGGCGCGACGAATGGGCGGTGCCTGGAGTGCCGCCGCTGCCGGAGGTACTACAGCGCGAGGCGCGCCGCTCTGTCGCCCGCGGCTGGTCGTTGCCCACGGAGTCCAACGCCGCTCGTATCCGTGCCGCCCGCGAGCTGATCCGCACCGGACCGCGGCTGCCCAAGTCCGTCGTCGAGTTCGCCTCCGACGCCGTGCGCGCCGGGCGATTCGAGAACCGCACCTTTCCCGCCACCGGCCCCGGTACGGGTTGAACAAGGAGAACGACATGGCACCCCGAACCCTCGCCCGCTCCCGCATCCACACACCTGGCTGGGCACACCCCGCCTGGTACCGCGGCGGCGCCTTCAGCCCCGTCTTCTACGCCGACGGCGATCCCACGGCCGAGCCCGACGGCGCCCCCGAAGACGAGCCGGAGCCGCAGACGGAGCCGGAGGACGACTGGACACCGCCGACCCGCGAGGAGTGGGAGACCCACCAGGCGAAGCTGAAGACCGCATCGGGTGAGGCCGCGGCGCGCCGCAAGTTTCTGCGCGCCAACGGCATTGATCCCAAGACCGGGCAGAAGGTAAATCAGGACCTCGACCCCGAGCCTGCAGCGGACCCGGAGCCGGGCAAGGACGACCAGCCCCGCGGCCTCACTCAGGCCGAAGTGCAGCGGGCCGTCGACAAGGCCGTCACCGAAACCCAGCTCAAGGGCACCCGGCAGATGCGGACCTTCACCGTCGGCTTCAACAAGGCGCTCTCCGAAGCAGGCTGGAACGGCACGCGCCTCGACAGCCTGATGAAGCTCCTCGACCTCGACGACGTCGACATCGACGACGGGGAGATCACCGGACTCTCCGACCAGATCGACGCGATCAAGTCCGAGTGGCCGGAGTTCTTCAGGCGCAACCGTTCTGCCAATCCGTCCAACGGGACTGGTGGTTCTGGCCAGAATGGTGTAACCCCGGCTAAGATCGATGCAGCCGACAAGAAGCCGCCGGCCCCCGAACCCAAGGACTGGGTGGAGAAGCTGGCCCGGCAGGCAGCACGCGGCGCGTAGTACGCCCCAGGTGGGGCACGGCACGACGAACCCCTCGGGGTTTGAACAGGAACGAGCGGGACGCTCACAGGTCCGCCCAGGTAGGGCACCCACCCAACCGTGCGGGCCGTGAGCCCCCGTCCTTCCTGAGGTGCCCTCGTGGCTTCCACCGACATCATCAACGACTGGATCCCGATCGAGTGGGACTCCGAGGTCATCCAGCGCATCCAGCGCGAGTCCGCGATCGAACAGCTCGGCTACCGCGTCCCCATGAGTTCCGCCACGAAGCGGATCCTGCGCTCCGCCGGCCTCACCGTGACGGCGGGCACGACGTACACCGACGACACGTCGACGAACGACTACATCACCCTCACCGCCCGGCGGCTGATCGCGAAGTTCACCGTCGACGAGGACGACCTGTCCGACGCGGCGACAGTCGTAGACACGATCCGCATCAAGGGCATGGACTGGGCGATCTCCTACGCCGACTCCTTCGACAACGCCTGCATCGGCGTGAGCGCCGCAGAGAACGGCTCCACCGTCCCGTTCACCAGCGCCTACAAGTCGCTGCGCACCACCAACTCGGCGACCGGCTACACCGCCGACGACAACTACCTGACCTGGGACGACGACCTCATCGCCATCCCCTCCACCCCGGTCGGAACGTCGCTGTACGAGAAGCTCTCCACCGCGTTCAAGAAGGTGGAGACCGGACAGTTCTGGTCCATGGCCGACCAGTTCGTCGTCGCCGCCCCCGGCTGGCGTGACGCGCTGCGCCTGTGCACCGACGCGCAAGGGCGCCCCATCTTCCAGCCTGCGTCCGGGTCCACCCCGGAGACTCTGTTCGGCGCCCCCGTCACTTGGTCCCGCGGTGCGAAGGTGTCCGCGACCATGCTCGGCGCCCCGACCGGCAACGACCTGCTGCTCTTCGGCAACAGGTCGTACCTGAAGAAGGGCGAGCGCTCCCAGCCCGAATCCCTCGTCGACCAGGCCCGCGCACAGGACAACACCGACGACACCGCCGTCAAGTTCCGCGTCCGCCGCGCGTTCCAGCTGGCGCACGAGAAGGCGTTCTCCATCGTCGAGCGCGTCACCGACTAGCCATCGCTACGGGACTGCCGCCGGGGATTGGTGGGTGCCACCCCGGCGGCACCGGCACACGAAAGGGAGGGCAGGCATGGACTACGAGCAGATGACAACGCCGCAACTGCAGGCGGAATGCAAGCGGCGCGGCCTGCCGTCCGGCCGCGTCAAGGCCGAACTCGTCGAACGCCTCACCGCAGCCGATACCGAGGATGAAGCTGTGCCGGTTGCCGAGAGTCCGGACGTGGCAGACAGCAGCGACACGCCCACCGTCATCCTCAGCGATGGCGAGCAGGTGCCGCAGCCGGACGTCACCGTGGACGCGCAGCCCGACCTGCTCCCGCCTGCTCCGGAGCCGTTCGAGACGCATGAACCCGAACCAGCCGCACCGGCATCGTTCCGCCGCACCTGGCTGCTCGGCCCCGGCGGGCTCGACGAGGCCACGCACACCCAACTGCGGCAACAGACCCGCGAGGCCGCCGTCGCCGCCGGCCACACACCGCGCGGTGACGCCTACCGAGTCGGCACCACCGCCGACGGCGAGGTGTACGAAATCAACGTGCGGAGGCGGTCCTGATGCCGTGGGCCACCACCAGCAACGTCACCACCTACACCGGGGTCACAGTGACTGCGGCGCAGGTCGAGCAAGCGCAGGCCATCGTCGAAATCTTCGCCGACACAACCGAGGACGCCTCCGACGCGGGCAATATCAGCTCGAAGAACCTACGACTCCTGAAGCTCGCGGTCGCCTACCAGGCGGCGTGGATCACGCAGCATCCGGACGCGTTCACGAACATCGACATCACGCAGGTGCAGCAGGACGGCGTCGTCGCCACCATGCAGCACAACAACGCCCTCGTCCTCGCGCCGATGGCGAAGCGCTGCATCGACCGACTGTCCTGGCGGCGCACCCGCAGCCTGCGCATCGGCCGCATGGCGGGCTCCGGCTCCGGGATTCCGCGACGTATGAACCTCACCAATGCGGTCCTGGACGACAACGACCCGCGCTGGCGGCCCATGAGCGGGGGCTGCTGATGCTCGCTTTGGCGACCACCACCGTCAGCGTCCTCCGCGGCACCAGCGCAGATGCGTTCGGCGACGAGACGGACGCGGCGACCCCGCACGCGACGGGCATCCCGGCCTCACTTATCGAGTCGACGCGCACCGCACAGGAGCCCGTCACCGGCACCCCACGGATCATCCGCACCCACATCTGCCGCCTGCCCGCGACCACGGACGTCACCGAAGACGACCGCATCAAGGACGAGCGGACCAGCGAGATCTACATCGTCGTCTCGGTCACGAAGAACTCCAACCCCGTCCTCACGCAGCCTTTGCGGGCGGACCTGAAACGCACAGGACGAGCCGCATAGCTCCGACATAGCCACACCGCCCCGACGGCATCCAGGGCCCGTAAACGGCCAGCCGGACGGGCGCAGAGAGACCCGCCGAACGTAGAGGGAGGTGACGGGATGGGCGCTGACTACCGCGTCGTCGTGAACGCTGGCTGGCAGGGCTGGGTCCGCAACTCCGTCACCCGCTACCTCCACAAACTGGGCCGCGAAATCCAGTCCGACATGGAGCGCATGGCCCCGGTACGCAGTGGCCGGCTGCGGGCCGGGATGTATCACGAGGTGAACCGCGGGGAGCTGCGTGTCGGCGTCCGCGACGTGCCGTACTGGTCGACGGTTGAGTTCGGGTCGGGGCCGCACATCATCACGCCGAACACGAAGAAGGCTTTGTCCTGGCCGGGGGCCCGGCATCCGGTGAACCGGGTCATGCACCCCGGTACCCCGGCTCAGCCTTTTATGCGGCCTGCCCTTTACAAGCACCGGGGGAGGCTCTGATGGCCGTCACCCCGAAGGCGAACACCGAGCTCGTCGCCGTGGCCTGGCTGCTGAGCGCTGACGGCATCGAGGCGGGTCAGGTGGCCACCACCCTCCCGTCGGACGCCTCGGCCTGGTCGACGAACGGTTTCGTCCATGTGGTTGGCGCGGTGGGCGGATCGCCGCAGTTGTACTACGCACTGCGCGAGCCGGTGGTCCAAGTCGACTGCTATGCCGTCAATCTCCAGTCCGGGAAACCGCCATGGGGTAAAGCGGCGAGCCTGATGGAGCTGGTCGTCGCGGCGACCTACGACACGGCCGGACTCCAGCGGGTCCTCACCCTGCGGCCGGGCTACCCCCAAGCCCGCGTCCTCACCGCCCACTTCATCTCCGAGCCGCGCCGCATGCCCAACGACGACGCCTCGTTCGCCCGCTACCAGGCCGACCTCGCCCTGCACTGGATCACTCTCTAGGAGCGCCATGCCGACCGTCCGCACCACCATGCAGCCGCACGTCGAACTCGAAGTCGGCGACGCCGAGTACACAGACCTGAAGCGGCAGGGCCTCCTCGTCGAGGATGCTCCCGCTGCTGCTCCTGCCGCCGCACCGGCCAAGACCCTCACCACCGGCGCGAAGAGCAAGGAGTAGACCATGGCGGTCACCACCACCGAGCTGATCATGGGCCCGGCCGATCTGTACATCGGCAGCTTCGGCGCCCTTGAACCGCTCGACACGGCGATCAACACCACCCCCGCGGCCTCAAGCTGGACCGACCTCGGCGGCACGCAGGACGGCGTCAAGCTCGGCATCGACCAGACGTACACGGCCCTCGAAGTCGACCAGGTCGTCGACGAGGTCGGCGGCCGTCTCACGAAGCGCCTGTTCACCGTCGAAACGAACCTGGCGCAGCCCACGCTCGAAAACCTGAAGTACGTCCTCAACGACGGCACCGCCGCATCCGGCGCAGGCTACAAGTCGTTCGAGCCGATCTACGCATCGAGTGCAACACAGCCCACCTACCGGGCCGTGATCCTCGACGGCTACGCACCCGGCCAACTGCGGCGCCGCTTCATCGTCCGCCGCTGCCTGTCCAACGACAAGGTCGAGTCCAGCTACAAGAAGGACGGAATGACCTTGTTCCCCGTCAAGTGGCAGGGCTTCTTCGTGTCCGCCTCGATCGCCCCGTTCAAGCTCATCGACGCCACCGCCTAGGAGCCCACCGTGCCTGCCCGAGCGCCCAAGACCCGCACCGCTCCGGTGCCCGCCCCTGTCGAAGACGACGGCGTGCTGCGCATCTCCACCACCTCGGCGCCGTCCGTCGAGGAGGTGCGAGTGCCCCTCTGCTACATCGACGACGAAGAGTTCACCGTCCCCAAGGTCATTGACGAGCGCATCGTGTTTCTCGCCCTCAACTCGATGCGCGACGACGGGCCGCTGTTCAGCTCGCAGCGGGTCGTCGAACTTGTCCTCGGCAAGCCGCAGTACAACCGGCTCCTCGCCCTCTACGAGCGGAAGAAGATCGAACAGAAGGACTTCGACACGATCGTGAAGACGGTCTCTGCCCTGTTCTTCGACCATATGAACAGCGACGACGACGCGGCGGGAAAAGGTTCACCCGCTTCGTAGAGCGGATCGCAGGCTACGGCTGGATCGTCGACCATCGCGCCGACCTTGACGCCGACTTCCTCGCCATCTACCGCATCGACCTCGAATCCACCGTCGTCGGCGCCAAACGGTTCCTGGAACTCGCCGCCAGACTCCCCGCCTACCAGAGCGTGATGGCCGCCCGCATGGCCACAGAAGAGCAGCAACAGGCAGCCGCACCTGCCACGCAAGCCGACACCGAAGAGGTTTCCGTCGACGCGATGAACCTCCTCATCCCCGGCCTGATCGAACGCGTGGAGGTATAGCAGTGTCGTTCCTGATCGCCTCCGGGCACGTCTCGGTCGAGGCGCGCACAGACAAAGCGATGCGGGACGTCACCGCCCTCATCGGCGCCATGGGGGCTCTCGGGCCAGCTACAGCCGTCGCCGGTGCAGGCGTCGCGGCAGCAGGGGTTGGGGTTCTGGCGTTTGGTGTCGCGGCGGGCAAGCAAGTCCTCAACATGGCCAAGGCGACGCAGGCGCAGAACAAGTACAAGGATGCGGTCGCCGAGCACGGCAGGGCCAGCAAGAAGGCCACCGACGCGGAGGCCGACTATCAGAGGGTCTTGGCGAAGCAGCCAGCCGCGACGCGGGAGGCGACGGCTGCATGGTCGGCCCTGGGTGCCGAGTACACGAAGTGGTCGGACTCGTTGGCCGGCGATACGATGCCGGTCTTCACCAAGTCGTTCGGTCTCTTTCAGGCGATGCTGCCGAAAACGTCGGGCTTGGTGCGCGGAACGAGCGCGGAGCTTGACCGCTTCCTCACCTTGGTCGCTGGCGAGGTGGCCAGTCCGGGCTTCGACCGGGTCATGGACGATTTCACGGACTTCGCCGTGGGTTCGCTGCGCTTCGGCCTCGACGGCATCCTGAAACTGTCCAGCGCCCTGGCGAATTTCGGCGCGGACGGCGGCTTCGATGCTTTCATCGACAACGCGCGAGAGACCGGGCCGCTGCTCGGCGAGACTCTCACGAACCTGGCGAAGGCTGTCCTCAACCTGACTGTCGCAGGCGGCGACCTGGGCATCTCGATGCTGACGGCGGCGAACGCCCTGGCGGAGATGGTCAACGCGATCCCGCCCGAGGTGCTCGGCACAATCCTGCAGCTGTACGCGGGGCTGAAGCTGCTGAGTATGGGCATGGCCGCAATGACGGCCATCGCGAGCGTGGCCGCCATCGGGCGGCTCAGGACCTTTTTTGCCGCGGTCTGGTTTGCTGGTTTCACCTCTGCGGCGGGCGGGGCGCTGGCGACGATGACCCGCCTGCAGAAGGTGGCTCTCGGGCTGGGTGTTCTGGGCGTGGTCGCGTTCGGCATCAGCAAGCTCGCCGACAAAGCCCGGGGCGCGCCGCCGGACGTCGACCGGCTGACGACCAGCCTGAAGCAGCTCGCCGCGACAGGAAAGTTCTCTGGCGAACTCCAGAAAACGTTCGGCGACATGGACGGCCTGGTCGCCAAGGTCCGGCAGCTCGACACGGAGACAAAAAAGGCCTCCAACACCGCTTTCGGGTTCCGTATCCCACTGCTCGACGACGCCGCGGACTCCATAGCCGGCGCCATCAACGACATGTCCAAGGGCGACGAGTCCCTCAATGCCCTCAAGGACGACTTCAAGTCCCTCGATGCGGCTATGTCGGGCATGGTTTCGTCCGGCTTCGCCCCGCAGGCCGCGCGGGACTTCAACCTCATGCGGGACTCGCTGAAGGAGGCGGGCTACTCCACCAAGGAGATCAACGCCCTCTTCCCGGAGTACCGGGCATCCGTCGCGGGCCTCAAGGAGGAGCAGCGGCTCGCGGCGGCAGGCATGGGCCTGTTCGGCGCCCAGGCCATGGCCACGAAGACCCAATTGGATGCGCAGAAGCAGTCGGCTGAGGGTTTGCGGGCGAGCATCATGGCCCTGAACGACGTGAACCGGTCCGCGTATGACGCGCAGATCGGCTTCGAGCAGTCCCTCGATGCTCTGACCGCCTCGTTCAAGGAGCACGGCGCCTCACTGAACCTGGACACGGAGGCCGGGCAGAAGAACGGCCAGGCCATGTCGGCGGCGGCGAAGGCCCACGACGAAATGCTCGCGGCCGGTCTCGCGGCGGGCGAGTCCCTCGGCTCGATGACGGCGAAGTCCGACACCCTGCGCACCTCGATGATGCGCCTGGCGGTGGACGCCTTCGACGGTAACAAGCAGAAGGCCACCGAGTACGTCAACAAGCTGCTGGGGATGCCCGGCGAGATCAAGACTGCGGTCAAGCTGGAGCGCACGCAGGCCATCGCGGGCCTGAAGGATGTTCAGGCGGAGATCAGGAAGACGCCGGGCGCCAAGAGCGTCAAGGTCGACACCCTCAACGCGGCGGCCATCAAGGCGCTTGAGTCGGTGGGGTTGAAGACGAGGCAGCTGCCGGACGGGCGCACCGAGGTCTACACGAAGAACGGCCAGTCGATCGGGTCGATCGGAGCCGTGTCGAGGGCGCTGGCCAATCTCAACGGGAAGACCGCCACGACCTGGACGTACCACAACGTCAAGACCACCTACATCAACAGCCTCGCCAAGTCGGGGCAGTCGGTTCACGACGCCGTTGGCGCGACGGGCGGCCGGTTCACCGGCTCGGGGTTCCGCACGAAGTATGGCACTGGCGGCAAGGTCAAGGGTCCCGGAACCGGCACGTCCGACGACGTGTTCGCGCCGTGGCTATCGAACGACGAGTGGGTGATCAAGGCCGCTTCGGTCGCAAAATACGGCGACAAGTTCATGGCCTCGGTCAACGACGGCACCCTCAAGCTCGGCCCGCAGATGGCGAAGGGCGGTAAGCTCAGCGCCAAGCAGAAGAAGGCCCAGGAGGCGGCAAAGAAGCAGGCCGCCGCAGAGAAGACCGGCAAGAACGAGCTCGCCGACGCGTTCGGGATCAGCCACTTCGGGACCATCGCGAAATACAAGCGGGACCCGTTCGAGAAGTCCCTTGCAGGCGCAGACAGCCTCAGTGATCTCGTGTCCAACCTGAACAAGGCCCGCGCGCAGATCAAGGCGGCATCCCACGGCAAGACCGAGTCGACGCTGCTGAAGCGCCTGGACTCCTCCGGTAAGGCTTTGATCGCCAACCAGCGGAAGCTGGACGGCGTCAACAAGGCCCTCGACGGCGCGAAGAACAAGCTCGACGACCTGAAGGGCAAGTTCGACAGCCTGAAGACGTCGGTGAGTTCGTCACTGGTCGGCTTCGCGAACATCACAAAGATCGGCAAGTACGGCACCAGCGCCGAGACCCTCATCAACCAGCTGCGCTCCGACACCACCCGCACGACTGAGTTCTCCAAGCAGCTGGAGCAGCTGAAGGCGAAGGGCCTCAACGCCCAGTCGATCAGCGAGATCGCCCAGGCCGGGGTGACCGGCGGCGGCATGTCGACCGCTCAGTCACTGCTGAACGCGACACCGCAGCAGATCGCCGAGATCAACGCCCTCGAAGCCCAGCTGAAGAAGTCGGCAGATGCCGCCGGTGCGACCACGGCGAACGCCATGTACGGGGCAGGGATCAAGGCATCGGAGGGGCTCGTCAAGGGGCTGACGGCCCAGCAGGACAAGATCGAAGCCGCCATGATGAAGATCGCCAAGGCGATGGAGGCGTCCATCAAGAAGGCGCTCGGCATCAAGTCACCTGCCGCACGCATGGTGCCCATCGGCGACTACACCTTCCAGGGCGTCGAGCAGGGCTGGGCAAAGCGAATGGCCAGGGGCAACACGCTGCTCTCCGGCAGCGCGGCCGGGCTGCGCCTGAAGCCGGCGGTCGCCGGCGTCGGGGCCGCGGTCCAGGCTCCCGCCGGGCCGTCCGTGGTGGTGCATCTGAATCCGGCCTTCAGCCTGATGACGCTGCCGAGCCCGACGGAACGGAAGGCCTTCGTGAAGGCGATGGTCAAGGACATCAACGACGAACTGCTCGACTTCCAGAAGCAGCGGAGGCGCTGATGCCCCAGGGCGATTACGGAGACCTCAAGGTCGGCCGCCTCCTGCTGAGGGAGACTTTCAAGACTGGGGAGTCCGTCGGCACCGCGCGCACCCTGGACTTGGAGGGCCAGGAGTCGAATCCGCCGCTGACGCGCGCCGAACTGGTGTGGCGGCACGACAACGTCACCGCGCTGGAGTCGGGCTGTGTTACGCCGCTGACCTTCACCGACAAGCCGGAGCGGAACGCCTACGTCACCGTCGACTCTGTGTCGGCGGAGTACACGGAGTGGCGCAACGACGTCGTCACCTCCGACTGGAAGCTCGGCCTCACCCGCCTCGGCTCGGACGCCGAGGTCGACTTGCAGAGCAGGCTCACCGGCGTGGTTCGGGTCAACGAC
Source organism: Streptomyces sp. NPDC050704 (assembly GCF_040654355.1). Lineage (NCBI taxonomy): Bacteria > Bacillati > Actinomycetota > Actinomycetes > Kitasatosporales > Streptomycetaceae > Streptomyces > Streptomyces sp. NPDC050704. Next base: position 98,592 of record NZ_JBFAHW010000022.1, read on the forward strand.
TTCGCGTTGTCGGGGGAGCGGTGGCATGCCCCGCCGATTGGCCACTACGGGTACCAGACCGGCACCACCAACCCGACCACGATGACCCGCACCGGTTTGGACGGCGCCATCACGGTCTACCGCGGCATCCCGACAGGGGCGTCGCCGCGCTGGGGTTGCACGCCTGCCAACTACCTGAACGGGCGGGTGCGGCTCACCTCGGGCGGCACGGAGTTGTGCGGCGTAGACCAGTCCCTGTCGCCCACCGGCTGGGCACTGACGAACGGCCTCGTCAACGTCACCCAGTCCGGAACCGGCCGCCTCGACGTACAGACGTACACCGGCGGCGCATGGCGGTCCAAGGTGTGGACCGTCTACAGCCAGACCGGCACCGAAGTGCTGGCCTGGGACGGCGCCACACTGCTGCGCAACGGGCCCGAGCACGTCATCCTCCGCCTCACCAAGGGCCTCAACCCCGGCCGGCTGACCCTCGACCTCGCGTTGCGTCGCGGCTCTCGCATCGTCGAGGGCTACCTGCAACGCAGTACCAGCGCCGACCTGAAGGTCACCCTGAACACCGCAGAGGCTTACACCAACACGTCGGCGCAGGGCTACCTCGTGGCCAGCAGCGACGACATCGACGGCAACAGGTTCGCCTGCGGCTCCGCACGCACGTTCACCGCCGACGCCAACGGGGGCGTCATTAAGAGCAGCACGACGAGCCTCGACTTCTGGCTGGGCGTTGTCGCCTCCCAGGCCACCCTCAACACCAACCCGACCTTCGAGACCGATGGCACGGGCTGGACCGCTTTCGGCGGTGCCACCTATGCGCGCTCCAACACGCAGGCCAAGTTCGGGTCCTGGTCCGGTCTGCTCACCACCGGCGCCGATGCGAGCCCCCGGTATGAAGCCGCCACGACGGCCGTGACGGCTGGCGCGTCCTACCGGGCATCCGGATGGATCAACCCCGGGTCGGCTCTTCCGGCAGGCGTGGGCATCAGCGTCAACTGGTACACGTCGGCCGACGCGTACATCTCCACCTCGTCCAACAACCTCGTGCCGACGGCGGGCGTGTGGGCGCAGTGGGACGCTACGGTCACTGCCCCGCCCACCGCGGCGAAGGCCGGGATTCTGCTTGTCGCCGCAGGCACTCCGGGTGCGGGAATCCTGGTGTACGGAGACGACATCCGCCTGCGGGGCGCCACCCCGTCCGGGGACGCAGCCACCGACCTGCGCAACCAGTACATCGCCAGCCTGCCGGAGACGATCTATGCGGTGAGGCGGTAGCCATGCCCGTAACCGACGTTCTCTCCGCGCTCGGCTCCTGGGACATCACCCTCAAGCCGACCACCCCGCCCGACCTGTGGGACACGATCGCCCACTTCGGGCACGTCGCCATGATCCCGGGACGCCTCGACCCCGCCCAGTACGGCGACAACCTCCTCGACGCGGCCCGCTACGTCGGCGTCGTCCGCAAGCGCAACAACGGCGGCGACGACCGGCGCACCAACGCCATCGAGCAGAGCTACGAACTCGGCGGCGTCGGCATGGCGATGTGGCTCGGCGACGAAGACGACAAGGGCGACGTCTACGAAACCGCGGTCACAATCAACGGCGCCACCTTCGCCAACAGCATCCGCGCCCTCCTGCCGGCCTCCGGCGCCGTCACCGAAGGCACCCTGCACAGCGTGGCGGGCACCTACTCCAGCCGCCATCAGTACGAGACGCCCCGCAAAGCGATCGCCTACGTGTGTGAAACGTTCACCGCCTCCTCGGGCGGGAAGGTCGGCTGGCGCGTCAACGGGGACGGCACCCTGGACGCCGGGCCGGAGGCGAACCTGTACGTCACCACCCCGACGTGTGTGATCTCCCGCAAGACGGCTGGCAAGGACACGTCGGGCCTGGAGTCGGTGCCGGGCGCGTTTGGCGTCGGCCGGGACGTGGACGACTACTCGACGCGGCTCGTGCTCCTCGCGGAGGGTGAGGGCGAGTCGATCGCCACCGGCGCCGCGGACATCTCGCCGGGCCTCAACCCGTACAAGGACATCCACGGCGGGGTGCTCAAGCTGACCCGGCTGGCCTCCGAGTCGGACACGCCGGGCACGCTCGCTGACACCCGGGCCGAGCTGCTCCTCAGCCAGTACACGTCCAGCCAAGACGAGTTGGTAGTTGAAACCGACAACTACTACATCGAGGGCAGCTTCAAGCCTGGCGACTACGTGTGGGTGTACGACCCCAACGCCGGACTCGTCGACACAGCGAACGAAATCACCTTCCGGGGCGAGCGCCTCAACCCAATCAAACTCCAGGTCACCGAAGCCCGCTGGCCTGTCACCGAGGGTTACACGGTCGCCTACCGAGCCGCCAACGGCACCTGGCACGACCTCACCGACCACGTCGAATGGGATGGTTCGCATACGGTCTATGTGACCGTCGGCGGGTTCACCCGCGCACTCGAAGGCGCCGGCGGGCAGCCCGTCGGCTCACGGCCCAGTCAGGACACCAGCGTGCCCGCCGCGCCCGTCCTCGTGGAGCCGTTCACCGGCAGCAGCTACCTGACCGGGGAGGGCTTCACCAGGGCCCGCGTCGTCGTCGCCTGGAACGCACCGTTGAACACTGACGGCTCCACGATCATCGACGGCGACCACTACGAAATCCAACACGGCATCAACCCGGCCACCGTGTGGCAGAGCATGTTCGTCGCCTGGGGTGCCAGCTCGGCGCAACTAGTCGACCTGTCGCCCGGAGTGACGTACAACGTGCGAATCCGGGCCGTCGACAAAACGGGCAACATGGGGGCCTGGTCGGCGACCAGCACGTTCGTAGCCACAGCGGACACCATCGCCCCGTCGACTCCGGCCGCCCCGACCGTGGCCGGCTCACGGATCGCCGTGCAGGTCACGCATCAGCTCGGCAAGTCCAGTGGTGGCACGTTCAACCTGGAGTCGGACCTCGACCACTTCGAGATCCACGTCGGCGGGACGGTCGGGTTCACGCCGGACGCGACGACCCTCAAGGGCAAGGCGCCGGCGAACTCTGGCATGATCCAGGCCGGGATCCCCGTCGTGGCGACCGTACAGGTGGAGGAGACGACGGCCCGATGGGTGAAGGTCATCGCCGTCGACATCACCGGCAACAAGTCCGCGGCCTCCGCCGGCGCGACCGCGACCGCGCTCCTCATCGACGACGCACACATCTCCGACCTGACCGTCACCAAGGTCACCGCAGGCACGATCTCCGCGAACTGGCTACTCGCCGCATCCATCCGCACCGCGGCCTCCGGTGCCCGCGTCGAAACCAACGCGTCCGGCATCCAGGCCTACAACTCCGGCGGCACCCAAACCGTCAACATCGCCTCCGCCGACGGATCCGTCACCCTCCTCGGACAGATCATCTCCGGCACCTCGGGCCGCCGCCTGGAGATCAACCCCACCTCCACCTACCTGCCAGAACTCCGCCTCTACGCCAACACCGGCGCCAACTACAGCTACATCAACGCAGTCTCCACCGGCACCAACAGCAACCTCGGACTGAACGGCGGCACCTTCGACGACGCCGGAGTCACCGTCTACCCGAGGTTGTTCCTCACCTCCGCCACAACGGAACTCGCCGTCATCCGCGAAGACACCCAGGTACGCCGGGGCGGCTACTCCCGCTACACCGTCAGTCAATTCCTCGCCGGCTTCCAGTCGGGGGGCGTGGACGGCGGCGTTTACACGGCCACCTCGTCGCAGGCGAAGGCCGGATGGGATGCGGGCACCGCCAGTACGGCCAACTACATGAACTTCAGCAGCAACAGGACCCGGCAGATCGGGCGCTGGTCGGACTATGCCGTGCCCGACACCAACGAGGGCATTTTCACGGGCTCGGTCGCCGGCGCTAGCGGCGCCTCGTCTCTTTCGCTCACCTACGGGGCGACGATGCTCACGCAACTCCTGCCGATTGTGTCGATCCGTGACGCGCCGACCGTGGCCAACACCCGCGGCTTCGTGGTCACTGCGGCGGACACGGCAGGCTTTACCGTCCAACTGTCCGGCGCCGCCGACGGCGCCTGGAGCGTCTATTTCTGGTGCTTCCGAATCTGAAAGGCGGCCACTCGTGGCAGCAGAGGAACTCACCCCGGTCGACGTCACAACGCGAACGTCGGGCGCTGGCACGCCGTGCTGGATGGTCACCTACCAGCTGGCCGACGGCCGCATGCACGGCCACGCCTTCCCGCAGGAGACCCTGGAGTGGCGGGTGGCCGAGTACGGGCTCGACACCATCGACGAAGCCCTCGACGTCGTCCTCCACGAACCGTGGGCCATCACTCCGTCAGAGGTGTGGCTGATCCCCGCCGACGCAGCTACACGCCAGGGCATGGTCATCCGGGCGCGGGGTCCGGTCGTCGATTACGAGCCGATCGTCCTGCGCAACGCCGACAGCATCGAAGACGCCCGTACCGCGCACCGGATGCGGATCGCCGACGCCAAGACCCGCGTCCATGTGGTGCCGCCGAAGGGGAAGCCGGACCCGCTCGACGTCATCCGGCAGCGGCATGGCGTGACCGGCGAAGGCGTCCAGGAGAAGGCGGCGCTCGTCGATGCTGTCCGGCGCGCCGAGCGCGGCGAAGCACCTGCGCCGCAGCCCGACATCATCCTCGACCCTGACGCCCGCCGTCGCCGGATAGAGATCACCTCCGTCTGAATCAAGGGAGACGCCATGTCCACGTTCCAGATCATCCTGCTACTCGAAGTCGGCATCCTCGCCCTCGCCGCCCTGCTCGGCACGCGCCGTCCCTAGCCTCGTTCATCGTCCGGGCGTGGGTGCTGCTCAGCCAGATCGGGGCCGACGACTGGCGCAGGGCTGGCCGCGTCCAGCTGCCGTTGCAGGACGTCGACCTGTGCACGGAGGAGGAGGTTCTCCTCGAAGAGCTCGGCGCAGCGCTTCTGGAAGGTGGGGAACGCGTCCTCGACACTGATCTGCTGGTTCATGAGGTGACCGCCTTGTCTGCGAGGTCCCGGTACCGGTCGAGGAGATCGGTCTGGTTGAGGAACGGGTGCTGCGTGAAGAAGCTGTAGTGCGACACGATCGCGTTGCCGCGGATGATGTTCGGCGCGCCCGTGGCCAGCGGCTGGTGGATGGTGTGCCAGGACTCTTCCTCATCCGGAACCAGGACGCCGGGCTTCGACAGTGCTGCGTAGTCCTCGCCGCGGCTGGCGAAGCAGCTGACGCTGAATTGGGTGCCGGGCTGGAGGCTGAAGTCCTGGTAGAGGTACAGGTCTTCGACGGTGCCCGCTTCGATGTGGGACAACAGCAGTTCGTGCATTTTCACGGCGAATGCGCCGTTGGCCCAGCCATTTGAGTCCATGCAGAAGAGCGAGACAGGCCCCCACTCCATCGGCACCTTCCCGCAGGCCTGGAGGAAGTGGGAGCAGATCGCGTTGTTCCAGATGACCGGGAACACGGCGACCGGCGCGGGCATGTCGATCCGGGCTCGGACGAGGTTCTCCACGGCGTCCTCGTGCACGTAGATCACGTCGTCGTCGAACCGGAGATAGATGGTGTCGGGGGCTGTCATCTCCCGATAGGCGAGGCCGGTGTAACGCTGCTTGGGCAGGTTGCCGAGGTCGATGCCTTCGGGGCGGTGCTTGAGATGAAACCAGGGGTGCTGTTCGGCGAGCTGGTGGGCGTAGGCGATGTCGCCTTCCTGGCCCTGCGGGTCGGTGTTCATGTAGGCCCAGACCTCGTCGACGAGGCCCCGCTGGACATCCCGCTCCAGGTACTTGATGAGGATGCTGTACGTCCGGACCCGTCCGTAGGGGGTCCAAGCAATCACCCGGCGGTCGTCGATCATGCAGCTCTCCTCGTAGTGCGGTGCCGTGGCGGCCACTGCCCGGATGCTTCGGTCCACGGCAGGTCGGGGTGCAGCTTGCGGAACAGGGCGACGGTGGCCGCGTGGTGCTCGCCGCGGTCGTTGGACAGTTGGCCGGGGTGGACGCGGACGAAGTACAGCGGCTGCTCAATCACCGCGTACTTCGACAGTCCGACCTTCCAGACTTTGATCCAGAACTCCCAGTCCTCCGCGCAACCGTAGGAGCCGGGCAGTGTGGCCTTGGGGGAGTAGCCGCGCACCGCCTGCCACGTCGCACGGCGGATCAGCGCCTTGTCGATGAGCGGCGGCCACACCGCGAAATCGTCCAGGATCGCATCCGGCAGCGACGCCTGCACGTGGTCGGCGGCCCCGAACTGGCGGGCGTAGGGGATCACGAAGTCGAGGCCGCCAGCGTCGAGGGTGGCAACGCAGCGGGCGATGCACTTGGGATGCAGCTTGTCGTCTGCCGAAGCGGTGAACACGGCATCACAGCCGTCGGCGAGCGCCAGCTTGGCGGCAGCGTTGAGACTGCCCGCCCAGCCGAGGCGCTTCTTGTTGCGGTGCAGACCGGACCAGCAGTCGGGGTTCTGCCGCAGCCACTCGTAGGTACCGTCGTCGGAACGGTCCTCGGCAATGTAGGTGTGCACCGGGTGCGTCTGCCTGCGGATACTGCCGACCATTTCGGCAAGGTAGGGCAGCGCGTTGCGGGCGGGAATGATGACGCCGACCTTCACCACTGCTCTCCGATCCAGTCGAGCGTGGACCGGACGCCGTCGATCCAGGGCGTGGTGGGCTGCCAGCCGCGCACGCCGCTGATGCCGGTGTTGTCGGTGACGACCCGCTGAAGGTCACCGGGCATCCGCTGGGTATGCGTCACGTTGCGGTAGTCGAGGGCTTCGAGGAGTCCGAGCAGGCTGACCTCGTTCTCGGGCCCGCCGCCGACCTCGTAGGTGCGCCCTTGGTAGGCGTCGAAGTGCTCGACGATGTCGACGAGCAGTGTCGTGAAGTCGCTGACGTGGAGGATGTCTCTGCTCTGGCTGCCGTCTCCGTAGATGGTGAGCGGCTGGCGTTCGTGCGCGGCGCGTAGGAACCAGGTCACCCAGCCTGCTTCGGCGCTGCCGTCCTGGCCGGGCCCGTACACGGTGGACGGCCGGAGGATGACGTGGGGCAGGCAGTAGAGGTCGGCGTACAGCCGCAGGTATTGCTCGCCGACGAGCTTGGACTGGCCGAGTGGTGCGATGAGCCCGTCCTGGCCAGGGTGGACTTTCACGCTGGACGTGAAGAGCACGGGTATGCCGCCTGCCCGGCGTGCGGCTTCGGCGACGTTGAAGGTGCCGACCGCATTGTCGGTGAAGTCGGCGGCAGGATCGCGGAGGCTGACGCTGGTGGAGCAAGAAGCGCCGAGGTGCACGATCACCTCGGGCTCAGTGGCCTCCACGGTTTGCTGGAACGCTTCGAGGTCGGAGGTGGGGCGGCCGTGTCGCTTGTCTGTTGAGGCGACGACGTGGCCGTGCTCTTCGAGGCGGCGCAGCAGGTGGCTGCCGATGAACCCGGCCGCCCCCGTGACGAGGATCTTCATCGGCGCCGCCCAGGAAGGATGACTACTGCGCCCGCAATCCCGCACAGACCTCCCAGTGGTCCGGCGACACCGATCGCAGCCCGGATAGCGTCACTCACCGTCCGATCGCCTCCACGGGCGCTTGGAGCGCCGCTTCCCACTGCCGGTTGAGCGCCTGCAGGATCGACCCAGACGCTTCCGCGCGGGCCGCCATACCGATCCGCTGCCGCAGCCCCGGATCGTCTACGAGCTGCTTCAGGTAGCGCGACCATTCGTGGTCGTGCCGGACGAGGAACCCGTTCTCGCCGTGCCGGATCACCTGCCGGTACGGCTCGACGTCCGAGGCGATCAGCGGAATGCCGAGCATCGACGACTCAAGCCACTTCGTCGGATACTTCGCGGAGTTGAAGGGGATGTCCCGGTACGGGGCCACCCACACGTCGAAGGCACTGACGGCTTGCAGGTAGTGGCCGAAGTTCTCCACCCAGCCGAGCGCACCCAGCCGCTTCCCCTTCAACCCGCAGCGCATTGCCGCCTGCGGGTCGATGCCGACAAGCCGCACCACCACCCCACCCGGCCGCCGATAGTCGGCAATCCGGTTCAACGCACGGACGACCCCGGGCAACTCGTTCACGGTGGACGACGTGCCGGCCCAGCCGACCGACAACTGCTTCGGGTTGTAGTCGCGGACCTCGCCCAGGTACTGCGCCGGCAGCCCGTTGGGGACGACGCGGACGTCGCCGTGATGCTCCCGCAGGACGGCGGCCAGCGGTTCGGAGCAGCAGGTGACCGTATCGCTGAGTGCAATGTTGTCGAGGAGTCCGCGACGCACGGCCGGGTCTGACCACAGCCTGTAGGCAACCGTGTTGGCTGGGTCGAGGTGGAGGTAGTCGTCGTCTAGGTCCATGACGAGGCGGATGCCGTGGTCTTTCATGGCCCGCCACGTCCGGGACGGCCCGGCTTTGGCGACCCGGCAGCCGACGACGACGTCGTAGCCCTGCTCGCGCCAGTCGTCGGGCAGGCGGACTCCGGCCGACGTGGTGTGGCCGAGCCAGTCCAGGGACATCGCGGACATCACCCCGCGGTACATGCCGGAGCCCGCAACGTCAGCCGTCCAGAAGTGGATGCGCATGTTCGGCACCTATCCTTCGGGCCACTCGGCGAGGTAGTGCCCAGGCTGCTCGCCGTCGGCCTCTCGCCAGTAGATGCGGATCACGTGGTCGTTGGCTGTGATCTGGGTGTCGCTATATGCCGTGACGGTGACGCCGGTGTCGTTGCTCATGGCCGCCATCGCGTCGAGAGCGTCGGCGAGCCGCCGGAGGTCGGCACTCGTGAAGTTGGCAGCCATGGCCGTCTCCTTCGGTCAGGCGGCCAGGTAGCCGGGGAGCCAGGTCTGCGCGTAGTAGTCGACGGTCCGCCGGATGCCCTCGTCGAGGGGCACGAAGTCGATGGCGTCCAGCCCGATCTGCTTCAGGGTGGACGTGTCGGAGGTGACGACTGCGTTGGGGATTTCGCCGGGCCGCATGGGCAGGTGGGTGATAGCGACGGGCTCGCGGCCGGTGAGGATCGCGGCCTGTTCGGCGACGAGGCGGGCGATGTCGTTGACGGTGACGGACTCGATCGGCCCGACTTCCACGGGGCGTTCGGTGGGCCCGTGGACGGCGGTGTACTCAAGCGCGTTGACGAAGGCGGTGGCGACGTCGGCGACGTACACGCAGTCGGAGATCTGGGTGCCGTCGCCGTACACCTCGATGGGGGCGCCCGCGAGGGCACGGCAGGCGAACGATGGCGCGATCTTTCGGACCTTGCTCGTGCCGTAGGGGGCGGCTACTGACTGGCCGGGCCCGTAGGCGTTGACCGGTCGGACGATCGTGATGCGGCCGCCGTCGCGGTAGAGGTTGTACATGCGGGCGAGGTCTTCGGCAGCCGACTTGGTGATCGTGTAGCAGCCGGTGCCGATCAGCCTGAAGGCGTGGTTGCCGACTCCGGCGTAGACGGTGGGCAGGTTGTACTGGGCGGCGGCTTCGAAGACGTTCAGCGACCCGAGGATGTTCGTCTCGGCGGACGGTCGCGGGTTGCTGATCGTCTCCTGGGTGCCGAGGACGGCGGCGAGGTGGATGATCCCGTCGCAGTGTGCGGCAGCCTCCGTCACGGCGGTGGCGTCGCGGACGTCGCCGAGGAAGAACTCCTCACCGTCGGCGAGCTGCTGGCGGCGGTCCTGGTGGTCGAAGACGAGCATGCTGTGGCCGCGCGCCAGGAGCTCCTTGCGGATCCACGAAGCGATGAACCCCGAGCCCCCGGTTACCAGTACCTTCATGCCTCGTTCTCCTTGCTGTTCGGGGTGTCGCCGCTAGCGACGATCTGGCGGGCATGGTTGTAGCTCTCGAAGACGTCTTCGCCGTCGGCCGTGAAACTGTGACCGCATGGCTTGATGGCGAAGCGCACGAGGTCGAACTGGAAGGAGTAGTCCGGCTGGACGCGCAGCGCGGTGGATGGCTGGCCGCAGATGGGGCAGTCGGGCAGCGGCGGCAAGAGGGTGCACTGCCCGTCGGTGAAGGCGATGTTGCGGCGTTCGGCGGCCACGGCCAGGGGGAGCAGTTGCTCGCGGGTGAGTTTCGTCGGCTCGCTCACGTCGACCCCCACGGCGCGGCACTCTGCGCGGCCCGGGTGACGGCGTCCCACAGCTCGGCTGCGGCTTCGTCGGGCTGGTAGTTGGGCCCGCGCGTGATACTGCCGTCGGAGTGGATGCCGATGAGGAGTGTGCCGTCGTCCTCGTACAGGGCGAGCGCGAACTCGGGCTGCGGCTCGGTCACGGCGTCTCCTCGTCGAGGACCATGTGGTCGCCTTCGACGCAGTGCGAGGACACGCAGCGGCCGAGGTGCGTCGCACCGAGCGCAGCGTTCACGGCACGCCAGATGATCGCGTTGCGGTGAACTGGATCGGGCGGCAGGTAGGTGCCGAGGCCCCGGATGTACTCGTACACCGCGTCGTAGGCGGACTGACGCGGGTCCGGGCGGACAGGAAGTGCGGGGTCCGGGTCTAGTTCCTCGTCGGCGGGTGGCTCCGGGTGTCCTTCGTCGGCGCGGGGAGAGTCCGGGCAGGGAATCACGTTGCCTTGGGCGTCGTGATGCAGAACCGCACACCCGGCGGCCGCCTCTGGCGCGAGTCCCGCCGCAGGTCGAGCGTGGGGGCAGCGCACCGGTGTGCCCCATGGGTCGGTGTGCACCTCGCCGCCGCACTCCCGGCGAGTGCACGGGCTACTCACGGCGCCTCCCGGAACAGTTGAGCCACATCGCGCTGAAACAGCGCCCGGACGACAGCCCGGTCGAGTTCGAGCCCGAAGAGACCTGAGGCGACCCCGATCCACACGACCGCACTGGCGGTGTTGATGGCGATCGGTATGCGCTCAATGCGGTATTCAACGACATCGGGCAGTGGAATGCCGACGTCGTGCTGCTCGACCTGCTTGGCCCATGCCGCGACGTCGATCCGAAACGGCTTTGCCACCCGGTATGCGTGCTCGTGCTCCGGCAGTTCGACCCAGGTGCCGTCGAGATGGGCCCCGATGAGGAGCACCCGGCGCGACTGCGCCGTCTTGCCGCTCATCGGCTGCTCCGGGCGGCGGGCGTGTAGTCGACGCGCGCCTCAACGGGCGGGGCGAGCGTGAGGTAGGCGAACAGGAGCGCCAACATGGCGCAGACGGCGGTCACGGCTTGCTCGTCTTCTCGTCGCGCGGTCGCGTGGCGGACTTCGCTGCGAGGACGCCGATGCGGTAACCGTGCCGCCACACCTCAGGGTTGGGCTGGTCGGCGTTCATGACTTCGGGCGACTCGGAGAGAGCTCGCACCCGACTCAGAGCCTCGTCGTACTCCGCTGCCCGACGGAGATGTTCGCAACTGTCGAAGTGGTGCGGCCAGCCCTCCGTGAGCCAGGCGGGGGCGACGCCATGGTCAGACCAGGAACAGTGCCGCTGCCCGATCTCGTAGCCGTGACGAGCCCACTGGCGCGCCTCGGCGAGTTGCTCCTGGAGCGTGGCGTCGTCGTCGGCTACGACCGAAGGCGCGTTCGGGAGGATCTCAACGGATTCCCGGAAGACGAGGACCGCCCGCGCGCCGACCTGCTCGGCGACGCCCGCGAACTCGTCCACGGGCTCCGGGGCGTAGTCAGGCCCCTGTATGTAGCGCAGGGGTTGGTACTCGTCGACGACTAGGGCAAATGACGCCCGGTCGTTACCGGAGCCTTCGGGGAGTTCGAGGATCTGAAGTCGGGTCATGGGCGTGCTCCTGTGCGGGTGGGTGCGGGTTGGCGCGGGTTTGGTGTGGCAGGAGCGCAGACCCGCACGGCCACGCCCCCGCCACAGATCCTCTGAGCCAGGACCCACCATCACGATACCTGTGATTCATAGGTGAAAGACGGGTTCGCGGCTACGATTCGTAGGTGACGTGACGTATAGGAGACCCGCATGGCCACACCGCCCCCAGCCAGAACGTTCCTGCAATGCCTCGTCGACGAGGGCGTCTCCGTCGTCGAGGTCGGCGATTGGGAGACCCGCAACCGGAACCACAAAGGCCCGTGGGGTCCCGTGCACGGCGTGATGATCCACCACACCGTCACCTCCGGCTCAGCCCGCACCGTGGACCTTTGCCGCGACGGACACGCCGCTCTACCCGGGCCGCTGTGCCACGGCGTCATCACCAAGGACGGCCGGGTCCACCTCGTCGGCTACGGCCGCGCCAACCACGCGGGCCTCGGCGACGACGACGTCCTCCGCGCGATCATCGGAGGCGAGACGCCGCCCGCCGACAACGAGGCCAACACCGACGGCAACCGGTACTTCTACGGCTTCGAGTGCGAGAACCTCGGCGACGGCGACGACCCGTGGCCGGACGTCCAACTACTCGCCATCGAGAAGGCGGCCGCCGCGATCTGCCGCGAACACGGCTGGACCGCCCGCCGAGTCATCGGGCACATGGAGTGGCAGCCCGGCAAGGTCGACCCGCGCGGCTTCACAATGGCGGGCATGCGCGCCCGGGTCGACAAACGGCTCGGCGTCCCACCGAAGCCGGTCACGCTGCCGAAGCCACAGAAGCCCGTCGTCGACCTGTCGAAGCTCGTCGCCGCAGCTCGCTCCAATCCGGCAGCGAAGGGCACCCCCGTCACCTACGCAGGCGTCCGCACTGTCGAAGCCGCACTCGTCGACGCAGGCCTCCTCGACAAGCCGTACAGCGACGGCCACTACGGGGCCGCCACTGTCACCGCCTACGCCAAGTGGCAGCGCTCCAAGGCTGGAGGAAGCTACACCGGCTCCGACGCCGACGGCATCCCCGGCAAGAACTCGCTCACCAAGCTCGGCGCGAAATACGGATTCACCATCGTCGCCTGACCCAACCAGAGAAGGACCCGCCCATGAACGTCAACCTCGACTCCGCCTACTGGCTGGGCCTCGCCATCAGCGTGCTCCTGCCCGTCCTCGTCGGCCTCGTCACCACCCGCGTCACCCACCCCGGGGCGAAGGCCGTCCTCCTCCTCGCGCTCACCGCCGCCAACGGATTCCTCATCGAACTCCAGGCGGGCGGCGACGGCTACGACCTCGGCACCGCAGTCACCCTGACGCTCGTCTCCTTCGGCACCGCCGTCCTGTCGCACTTCGGACTGTGGAAGCCCACAGGCGTGTCTGGCAAGGCACAGGACAGCCTCGTCACCGCAAGCTCCCGTCCCGTCGCGGGCGCCTGAGCCTGTCCACCTCACGCGACCGGGAGGGCGCCCCATGGATGCCGCCACGGTCACGGCCCTAGGCGTTCTCAGCAGCGCCGTCATGGCCGGACTGGCAGCCATGTACGGCTCCCGGATCGCAGGAAGGGCACAGCGGGAAGGCAACGCAGTGACCGGCTTCAACAGCCTCACGGACCAGCTCCAGGAAGAGCGCGCAGACTTCCGCAAGGAGCTGGCCACCGTGCGCGCCGAACTTGCGGCGGAAAGGCTTGAGACGGCACGCCTCCGCCTGCTCGTCACGCAACTCAGAGGCCAGCCGTGACCCGGGCCGAGCGGGCATTCGTCCGTCGCCGCCACCTCATGTGGATCACCTGCGCCCTCCTCGCCTTGACCGGATTCGGGATCCTCATCTGGCAGCGCATCGACAACGGCGACCGCCGCGCCGACCAGTTCGCCGCCGAAAGCAAGGAAGCCAAAGCCGAAGCCGACCTCCGCGGCACCGCCGTCTCCACCCTCGCCGGAGACGTCCGCGCCCTACGCCAGCAAGTCAAAGCCAGAGGCGGCACACCCGTCGCGCCAGACCCGTCGAAAGCCGTCGACGACCTACCCGACCGCGCCGAAGTACCCGTCCCTATCCCCGGACCGCCCGGCCCGAAAGGCGACAAGGGCGACACCGGAAAGACCGGAGAGCCCGCACCCACCATCACCCCCGCACCCGGACAACCAGGCGCACCCGGCTCCGACTCCACCATCCCCGGCCCTCAAGGACCCCAAGGACCGCAGGGCGAAGCAGGCGCCCCCGGCCCCCAGGGCGAGCCCGGGGCAACAGGCGACCGCGGCGACACCGGGCCGCCACCCTCCGGCTGGACCTACACCGACAGCACCGGCGCCACCTACGAGTGCACACCCGACAGTGACGGCTCCATCCACTACACCTGCCGGACCACCAGCAGCGGCGACCCCGCGCCGCAAAGGCAGAACCGCGGACTGCTCGGCGCCGCCATGCTCGCAATGACCGCCTCGTACAGGAGACTCTGATGGCCTTCCCACCCGGTGTTGAGACCGTCACCCTGACCGCAGGCGCATCCGGCTACCGAGCCCTGGACGGCGAACCGTATGCGGGCACCCTTCGGTTCACTCCGTCGGTGTCCCGGGTTGTATCCGCCGAGCACGGAGTCATCGCCCTCGGCGCCGTCAACGCCACCCTCGGCGCCTCCGGCATGTTCACCGAAATGCTCCTCGCCACCGACGCCGACGGATTCAGCCCCACCGGCTGGACGTACCGCGTCGATGAAGAACTCACCAACGCGCCCGGGCGCGCCTACAGCATCTCGCTGCCCGCAGCTGCACCCAACGTCGCTCTACCGTCGTTGTCGCCGGTCGAATCGACCACCGGCACCGTGTCCTCGCCAGCCGTCCTCTCGGTCAACGGCGAGACCGGCATCGTCGTCATCAACGCGGCAGACGTCGGAGCCGACCCAGCCGGCACCGCGAGCACGGCCATCGCCGCGCACTCCGCCGACACGACCGACGTGCACGGCATCAGTGACACGACGCTCCTCGAAACCACGGCTGGCGCGGCGTCGAAGGTGAGCACGCACGCCGCGGTGACGGTCAGCGTGCACGGCATCGCGGACACCTCCATCCTCGAAACCCAGCCGGGCGCGGCGTCGAAGGTGTCCGTCCACACCGCGGCAGCCGACCCGCACGGCGACCGGGCCTACGCCAACACGACGTTCGCCACCACCGGAACAGTGAGCGCCCTCAACGTCTTCGTCGACGACGCCCTCGTCCGCGTCGCAGCCATCGAGAACGGCACCGCATTCCTCGCCGGCGTCAACTCCAGCGACAACGTCCTCGTGTCCGGCGCCGACCTCACCGTCAAAGACAACGACAAGGGTTATCGGCTCCGTCGCGGTGGCGCGGCCCTCGATCTGGAAGCGACTGGCGCCGACCTCGTCATCAGCAACTGGTCCGGCACCGGCTTCAACGGCACCCAGCGCAACTACCTGAGACTGAGCGCCGACGCCCAGAACATTCAGATCGCGGGGAAGGTCGAATACGTCGACGCGCTGTACGGGGCGACCCGGCACGTCCTCGATGGGGCCGCGAACACCGCCGGCTTCTTCGGGGCCACCCCCGTCGGGCGGCCCGCGGTAGCCGGGTCGTGGGCGGACGGGTCCGCCGGGGCATCGCTGGCTGCCGCCTTGGCGACCCTCGGCCTGATCGCCGACAACACCAGTGCGTAGGAGGTCGTCATGGACGAAGAGGCGGGCGTGCCGTTCTGGCTGTCACCCCGCCCGTTCGACGGGAGGAGGTGAACTCTCGTGCTGGACCTGCTTGTACAGATCTCGGTCGCACTGTCCCTCTGCCTCTGAACAGCGCCACAACGCCCCCGCCTTCTGCTTCGGCAGACGGCGGGGGTGCCTCGCTGTGCGTGACTGTCCATCAATCGATCGATTGATGGCTACTTGAACAGTCGAGGGGTGAAACGGGCATAGGGTCCCGGCCGGTTGTCCAGAAAGGGTGTACAGGAAGTCTCAATGTCCGCTTACTCTTCAACCCCCTTTTCTGGACAATGGGCTCATGGAATCCGACTCCCTAGACCTCCTCGTCCCAGTCGGCGGGGGAGGAGCCCTCATCGGCTACGCCCGCGTCAGCACGAAGGGGCAGAAGCTCGACCGCCAGATCGCCGCCCTCGAAGGAGCGGGATGCCAACGGATCTTCAGCGACAAGAAGTCCGGCAAGAACACGGAACGCGAGGAACTCTGGAAGGCCCTCGACTACGCCCGCGAAGGCGACACCCTTGTCGTACCGTCGCTGGACCGGCTCGGTCGCTCCATCCAGGACCTCATCGCCATCGTCGCCGGCCTGCGCGAGCGCGGCGTCGGCTTCCGCTCCCTCCATGAAGCACTCGACACCACCACACCGGGCGGCCGGCTCGTCTTCCATGTCTTCGCTGCACTCGCCGAGTTCATCCGTGAACTCATCGTCCAAGGCACCCACGAGGGACTTGCTGCCGCGCGAGCTCGTGGACAACGGCTCGGACGCCCGCCAGCCATGACGGAGGAACAGATCCGCCACGCCCGCGCAATGCTCACCGACCCCGAGGCGTCCATCAGCTCGATCGCCAAGCTCCTCGGCGTCAGCCGCACGACGATCTACAAGTACGTGCCTGAGCTGGCAGCGGGCCGCGCATCCCTCGTATCGGCTGAGCCCCGCAAGGAGATCACCCAGTGACGACTCCGAGTGCAGGCACGATCTACGGCCTCACCGACCCGCGGACCGGCGAGGTCCGCTACGTCGGGCAGACCACCAAGCCGATAGAGGTGAGGCTGGCCGGCCATCTCGCTGCCCCCGCCCCGCTCGTCAGGGGTTGGATCGAAGAGCTCGCGGTCGAAGGTCGACGCCCCGAGATCGCGCCCATACGCGAACACGTCCCTACCGGCGAACTCGATCTGGCCGAGCGGGAAGAGATCGCACTGCATGCCATCAGCGGCGCCTTGCTCAACGTAGCAAGCAACGCAGTCGGGAACGCCAGGCGACGTAAAGCCAGCCGTGAAGAGGCAAAGCGCCGGGAAGCCGAAGAGAAGGCGATGGATCTGTCATGGCGACAGGCGTCATGGCGGCTGGTCGCTGACCAAGTTCGAGCGGCGACGGGCGGCCCCATACCGCCCAGCGATATCCCGGCACGCCGCATCCCCGAGGCGGTCTGGGAGACCTACCAGTCCTACCGTGAGGCCGGAGACTGGCTGACCCGCCACTCCTCGGGCGGGTATCTCCTGGTACCCGGCGTGGGGCTGACCGCGGCGGAGGACTCCCCAGAGGCGCAGGAAGGCCAGGAGATCCGGCGGCTCAGACAGCGCTGCGCAGGCGGGCTTGAGGACTTCATGCGGTCATTCAGCCGTAGCTTCTCCGCTGTCGACGATGGCGAGCGCTACGGGGACGGGATCTTCGGGCGAGGTGACGACGCCTACAAGGTCGCCTTCGCGGATCCATCCCATATGGCGCGCTACCTCGGCCTGATCCCCTGGGCGGCACGAAGTCTCGACTCGTGGGTCGCGCTCGCCGACGCGGCCGGCATCGACAGCCGTGATGCGGAATTCGCCGAATGGGTGTCAAGCGACTCCGACACGCGGGCCGCAGTGAAGCTCTTTCAGGACGCGGGGACTCCTGGCTACCTGGGGCGTCGGTACGATCGGTGGGACACCGAAATCGCGACTTTCGTCCTCGCGCTTGGCGCTGCCCACATTCCCGGGTTCGTCGTACCCGAGCTCCTCAGGTCAGACTTGCGCGACCGACTGACCAAGGTGGCAAAGGATCGCCAGGCCACGAGTGAGATGTGCAACCTCCTACAGGCGATCGACCCGAAGGCTCTCGACACCGTCTACGGCAGGGATCGCCTCGCCATTGCCGATGTCGAACTCGGGCTGCCCGTGGGGCTTGCAGCCCAGGTCATCGCGAAGGTCTTCGGCACAGACCATCGAGACCCAGACAGCGAGATCGGCAAGCTCCTTCAACGGAACGCTGGGGTTTTCCGTACCCCTGCCGTGCCGGGGTACGCGGACTGGTCAGGGATCCACATCCCGGCCATGCGATCCGCCGTGGCATGCTTCTGCGCGGCTGGACTGTTCGACGGTGCGGACGATGATCTGCTCGAAGCCGTGATCGAGCGGTCGAAGCGAACCTGGATGCCGGGAGGCTGGGGCTTGCAGGCGCTCGAAGAGTTTGAGCGAAACCTACAGGCGAAGCGCGCCGCTTAGAAGCTTCCCCCTGCCTGTCAGCACCCCGTGCCAGACTGACCCCACGCCCGCCTCGTCACCACCCCCGTTGTCGAGGCGGGCGTTTGCGTGTTCAGGAGTACCGTGGATGCAGCCGCCCCATCGGGGGGCGGTGCTGAACCCGTCCTATCGGAGGACCCCATGGCTTTGAGTGCCCTGGCGCGCCAGTTCGCCGCCGAGATCAAGAATCACGACTGGTCGGATGCGCCGTATCGGGCGGATCGCGCCGGCCACGACCGTTCCGTCGACAATCGGAGCGCCGAGGTGCTCACGCCGCAGCAGACGGACACCGTCCGCATGAACGTGATGTGGGTGACCGCGCAGGTCCTGGGCTACCAGGACCCGAGCCTCGAACTATTCGAGTTCGCCGAGGCGTGCGGCGTCAACATCTACACGTCGCGCGGCGCGAGGAGCGGCGTCATCACAGCCGGGGTCCGCACGAACGAAGACGGCCACTACGTCATCCCCGGAACGCCGGACAGCTACTAAGAGCGTCGGAACGAGAGCCCGCCCCCGACATAACCGGGGGCGGGCTCTCGCATGTCACGCCTGCGGCTGGAGCACTTCACCCGGCTTGGTCTCGACGACCTGCACGTCCGTGCATCCGTCGCCTTGCAGTCGTTCCTTCCGCCGCTCAGCGCTGGCCTTGTCGTAACTGGGAACGGATACGCGCGGCACGCCGCTGGTGTCGGTCCAGGTGAGCCGGTAGTTCTTCATCGTGATCGCCATACGGGCATCTTCGCCTGCGCCTCGGACATTGACTGTCGGGCCGTGGCGGCGAAGGCGCGTTACCCGTCGATGATCCCGAGTTCGGTGTCGGGTCGGCAGTGGGTGCAGGCGGGTACCCCTTCGGTGATGGCCCGCAGCGCCTGGTCTCGCGTAACCCCGCGGCTGCGTTTCCCGGCCCGCCAGCATCCGCCGACGTGTACGGCGAGTGGCGCGGTCCGGTTGAGGCCGGGTTCGATGAGCCATTCGGGCGGGGCTGGCCGGGCTTGTCCGCCGTGCTGCTCCCGCTCTTGCTGTTCGGCTGCCGTGATCGCTGCCCGTACCTGGTCAAGGTGGAGGGTGAGCCAGGTCTCTAGGGTGCGGAGTCGTGGCAGGTCGGGCGGCAGATCGTTCACGTCTTCAGCTTGCACCATAATTCGAACATGTGCTCTAGTCGGTGCATGGTCAGACGCAAGGCGGATCACCTCACCGTCATCCAGGAGCGCATCCTCCGCTGCATTCGGGAGGCCATCGTCGACGGCGGCGAGGCGCCCACCGTTGTGGAGATCGGGCAGCAGGTCGGCCTGGCCAGCCGCTCGTCTGTGATCTACCAGCTGCGGGAGCTGGAGGCGAAGGGCGCGATCGTCCGGGAGTCTCGCCGGCCGCGCGGAATCCGGCTGACGTGAACCCGAACCGGTTCCACCTCACCCTCGCCTCTGCTGGCCGTCCGGTGATGCAGGGCTGGTGGGCGCTGGAGGCGACGGCGCGCGACCTGCTGCCCGTGTGGGTGGGGAGTTGGGGCACGCTGCCGGACTGTCGCGTCACCCTCGTCGACGAGGAGACCGGCGAGACGTTGACGACCTGGCCCGGCAAGCCGTGAGGCTCTGCCATCCTGACGGCATGAGCGACAAGGCGGCGACGGGTGAGCAGCGGGACGACGGCTTCGAGGACGTCTACGGCGAAGCCCCACCCCTGGATGAGTACCGCCTGTCGACGCGCAACGACGAGCACGACTTCCAGTACAACGACGACCACGTCCAGCGCTGCACTCGCTGCCGCCATCCGCATTCACAGTGGGCTGGCGGCCCCTGTCCAGGGTCGTCGCAGGACTGGGGCCCGGGCCGGTACGTCTGACCCCGGCGTTGTCAGTGCTTGCTCGTACCCTGAATGCGGCTGCCCGCTCGTCGCTGGCGCGGGCAGTAGTCTCGATGCCGTCCTGCCCGTACAGCGCCGGGCAGGGCGGACGACTTTGGAGGCGGCCGTGGCTGCTCTGTTCATCGCCCTGATGGTGCTCTACGGGGCAGCCTGTGGCACGCTTGGCGCTTCTCCGGGCGCCCCGCTATGGCTGCGTTGGCCGATGCCCATCTGGAACCTCATCGCCCACGACTGGCGCCGTCCCGCTCCCGTACCGCTGCGCCCGGACTACGCCCGCATCGATCGCCTTGAGCGCGAGCTCGATATCGGTGACGTCGCGCCGGAGCGTCCGATCCGGCGCGGCCCGAAGGTCTGCCTGACGAAGGACTGCACGGGCGACACGACAGACATCCGCACCTGGGGCGGCCAGCTCGCCATCCGCATCCACGACTGCGAGGCGCCGTGACCAACGTCGAGCACATGCTCACCGACATCGGCTTCTACTCGCAGGTCATCGGGGATTCGAAGCGCACCATCATCTGCCCGCCGTCGCTGCTGGAGCCCATCCGGGAGCTGGTCGAGGCGCACGAGCTCGGCGGGATCTACACGGTGCGGGCGTCCCCGGTCTGTGACGGGAAGCTGTTCGTCGTGGACGAGCAGGCGATGGAGGCGACGTTCCGGCAGGCCGCCCAGAGTCTGCTGCGGGGGAGGCGGCCGTGAGCATCGAGATCCGGTTCGTGGGCGGTCCGGCCGACGGTCGCACACTCACGATCCCCGCCGACGAGCCCCCGTGGCGCTACTTCATCCCGCTCGTGCCGTCGCTCGCCGACTTGATGGCCGACCCCTTCGAGCCGAGTCCGACCCAGCAGGCCGAGTACGAGCCGCAGTTCGACGGCGGACGGTTTCGCGTGGCGGACGACGGGGCGTACCTGTACCGGCATCGGGCGGCCCCACTGACGCCGGAGGAGCGGGACGCCTTGGCGCGCGGACGCGCAGAGGTTCGGGCGGCGGAGGAGCGGCGGGCCGCCGAGTTGGACGCATCGTGGCGGGAAATCCGCAAGGAGCGCCCCGACTATCCCGAGGACTGGCGCGACGCCTTCTAGCCCGACGCCGCGTCCGGGTGCCGCACGATCTGCTTGAGCCCCATCTCAACGTCGTACCGCGCCACCTCTTGCCCCGCCTCGCGGGCCGCCTTCACGTATTCGGCGACGCCCGCGTGCACGGCTTGCGCGGTGTCGACGGTGAGTGCCCCGGCCTGGATCTCCTTCCAGGCGGAACGTTCCAGCTGGATCAGGTCGTCGGGGAAGTCGATGGTGGCCACCGCAGGATCATAGATCGTTCACCGGTTCCCCTTGGGAGCGGCACTCCCCGTGACGGACGCTGGCCACATGGACGTCATCGATCTCAACCAGCGGCGCCGCGACAGCGAGCAGCCTGACCCTGGCTACGTCACCTGCGAGTGCGGGGAGGCCTGGTTCGAACTGCGCGGCAACCACCCGCAGATGCCGGAGCACGGGGCTGTGACCATCCGCCCGGACGGCGGGATTAGCGGCTACGCGGGAACGCCGCACTGCGTGAGCTGCGGGAAGGCCGTCACTTCGCGCCTCGGCAGCGGCCCGCTGGTCGGCGGTCGCGGCGGGCAGCCAGCCCCATTCGTACAGCGCCTGGCGGGTGAAGTCGCGGGCGAGGGGGACGACA